>JAICHS010000241.1 GCA_025924775.1 Rhodanobacteraceae bacterium | reverse complement strand
GGGCGCGGCCTTGCCGTTGGGCAGCGCGAGGATCACGACGTCGGCGTGTTTGGCCGCGGCCTGCCTGGCATCGAGGCTTTCGTAGCGCAGCTCGCCGGTGTACGCATCGCTGTGCGCGGACACCGGCTGGCCCGCCAGTTCACGCGACGAAACGAACGCTAGCTCCAGCACGGGATGCGGCGCGATCAGGCGGATCAACTCGGCGCCGGTGTGGCCACGCGCCCCGACGATTCCAACGGTCTTCTTAGCCATTTACATGCACCAATGTAGGCTGGCGCCCCGCACAATGCGCGACGCACCGCGCGATCACGCTGAAGTCACCGTCGAGGCCATACCAGAACACTTTGAACTTCGGCAGTTTGAAGCAGCCATCCGACTGCTCGTGGTAGAACGCATTCACGGGGTTGCCCGGCCGCGAGCGCCAGAACAGGCGCGGCGTTTCGGCGCGCATCACCTGCCAGACCGCCCGGCCCAGGCCTTCGCCCTGTGCATCTTCCAGCACCGCGAACTTGTCGAGGTACGGCAGGTCATCCTCGCATGTGAGGATCATCGCCGCGCGGTAATTCTCGCTGACGTACACGCGGTACGGGCGCGTGCGCTCGAAGTAGTCCGCAACCAGCCGGCGCGGCGTGAAACTGGAATCCACCAACGCGCGCATCCGGTCGCGGTCGATGCCGTCCCACGAGTCGAAGCGCAGGACTTTTTCGCCGCGCCGCACCAGCGTGCCGGAGCCCTTGTGGGTGAACAGTTCGCGCGCCAGCTCGGCCGGACGCGTGATCGACACCGACGAAGCCGGTGGCAGGTCGCGCAACAGGTCGGCGATCTGCGCCAGCTTCAGGCGCATGCCGCCCGTCAGCCACGGTTGCGCCATCAGCTGCGCATATTCCGTGGACAGGTTGATCGAATCGATCACCTTGCCCGCGCCATCCAGCAGTCCGCCGGTGCCGGTGAGGAACACGATCTTGTACGGTTGCAGCACGCGCACCAGTTCATTGGCCGCGAAGTCGGCGTTGACGTTGAGAATCTGGCCTTCCTCGGTCTCGCCGAGGCTGGCAATGATCGGGATCGTGCCCCTGCGCAGGCTGGCGTCGATGGGCGCAAGCTCGATGTGCTCGACCTTGCCGACCAACCCCAGGTGCGCGCGATCCAGCCAGTCCGCGGCAAATACGCCCGACACCACCGAGGTTGCGGGCGTGTCCATCGCATGCAGCGCATCCACCAGCGCCAGGTTCTGCTGGTGGAACACCCGCCGCACGATGCCGAGTGCCTGCGGCGGCGTCACCCGCAGGCCATCGAACATCCGCTTTTCGATGCCGGCCGCGGAGAGTTCGGCATCGAGCTGTGGCCCCGCACCGTGCACCACGATCGGGCTCAGCCCGACGCGCTGCAGGAACGTCAGCGACGAGGCCAACTCCGTCAGGTCGTCGCGCAGCACCGCGCCACCCACCTTGACCACCGCGAAACGCTTGGCATCCAGTTGCGAGAAGCGCTTGAGGTACTGGTGGATTTCCTTGGCGCTGCCCATCGCCGACAACAACCGCACGATGGTCTGGCGCGTATCCAGCACGGCGTTCATGCCAGGCCCCCTTGCACGATGCGCCGGAGATTTTCCGCATACGCCGCAAGCTGGTCCAGCGCCACCCATTCGTCGGCAGTGTGCGCCTGCGCGATGTCGCCTGGCCCGTACACCAGCGCGGTGCAACCCGCGCGCGAGAACAACGCGGCCTCGGTCCAGAAATCGACGGCACCGCCAACCACGATGCCCAGCCGCTCCGCCAGCGCGCGGGCGTCACGCAAACGCGGCACGGCCTCGGCGGCCACCGCCGGCAGCGGCGGCCCGCGGAAAGTTTCCTCGAACGCCGCCGGCTGCGTCGCCGTCAACCCACGCAGCGAGTGCAACAGGCCATCCATGTCAACGGACGGCAAGGGCCGCATCCCGAAGCGAACCTCGGCCTGCGGCGCGATCATGTTGGGCTTGATGCCGCCTTCGACGCGACCGAGGTTGAAGCGCATGCCGCGCAGGCCATCGAAACTGTCCGCCGATCGCGCAGCCGCGAAATCCAGCGCCGCGACGCACCAGCGCACCGCCTGGTGCAGCGCGCTGTCGGACGGCTGCTGCTCGGCCGATGCGTGCCCGGCGCGGCCCTCGAAGCACACCCGTACCGACTGGATGCCGCGATGGGCAGGTACCGCCTTGCAGCCGGTGGGCTCGGCGACAATGACGTCTTCGAAGCGTCGCCCCCATCCGCCTTCGGCCCCTGCCCCCGCACGCGGGGAAAGGGGATGGTCCCGCAGGAACGTGGAAACGCAACGCGGATCGGCGCCCTCCTCGTCGCTGGTGAACAGCAGCGCCATGTCGCCATCGGAGGCGCCGGCCGTCGCCAGCAGACCCGCCGCCGCGCCCTTGATGTCGCACGCGCCCAGGCCGATGGCTCGCTCGTCCGTGACGCGCAGCTCGAACGGGCTGGCGCTCCAGCGCGACGAATCCGGCACGGTGTCCAGGTGCACGTTGAACAACACGCGTGGTCGACCGCGCACGGCGAGCAGGCTGACCGCGCCCGCACCATGATCGGCCACCTGCACCTCGAAACCCGCGAGATGGGCGCGCAGATAATCGAAGATGCCGCCTGTGCCGATTGCGCGCGGCGGGTTGCGCGTGTCAAACGCAACCAGCGCGCGCAGGTGCGCGAGGACGGCATCGAGCAGCACTGCGTCGTTCACTTCCGGTTGACCTCCGCCCACAGCGACGAGCTCATGCCATACAGTTTGATGAAGCCTTCCGCCTCGGCCACGCCCCAGTCGGCCGCCTGGGCATAGGTCGCCCCCTTGGCGACAAGAATGTTCGGCGAGGCTACGGCAATCGCGTCCACCCTGCCGCCGTGGGTTTCCAGCGTGACTTCGCCCTCGACGCAGCGTTGCGACGACGCCAGGAACGCTTCGAGGTCGGTCTTCAGCGGGTCGTGGAAAAAACCCTCGTACACCAACTCCACCCACTTGCGCGCCACATCCGGCTTGCAGCGATTCTGCTGTTTGCTCAACACCGCATCTTCCAGCGCGCGATGCGCGGCCAGCAACGCCACGAGGCCAGGCGCCTCGTACACGATGCGCCCCTTCAGCCCGATGGTGGTATCGCCCGTGTACAACCCGCGGCCGACGCCATAGGGCGCGAACAGGTGATTCAATTTCGCCAGCAACAGATGCCCGGCGATGCGCTCACCGTCCAGCGTTCGCGCCTCACCACCGACGAAGCCGAGTTTCACCCGCAACGGTTGTGCCGGCCATTCGGCCCGCGGCTTGCACCAGCCACGCGCACCCTCACCGGGCGCTTCCCAGCGGTCGATCTCGCCACCGGAAAGCGTCACGCCCAGCAGGTTTTCGTTGATGGTGTAGGCCTGCTGTTTGGCGCGCACCTCGAAGCCGCGCTGCGCAAGGTAATCCTGCTCCCAGGCGCGCACCGCGGTGTGCTGCTTCTGGATTTCGCGGATCGGCGCAACGATCTCGAAATCGCCCAGCGCCTTCACCGCCAGATCGAAGCGCACCTGGTCGTTGCCCATGCCCGTGCAACCATGGGCGACCGCGCGGGTACCGAGTTCCGCGGCACGCTTGATCGCAGCGTCCACGATCAGGTAGCGGTCGGACACCAGCAGCGGATACTGGCCCTGGTAGCCCTCGCCCGCCCATACGAACGGCTTGACGAAGTGCTCCCACAACGCCGGCCCGCCATCGACGGTAACGTGCGAGGCGGCACCCAGCTGCTTCGCGCGGGCCTCGATGTACGCGCGTTCCGCCTCACCCACGCCACCGGTATCAGCGAACACGGTGTGCACGTTCCAACCCTGCTCCCTCAAGTACGGGACGCAGAAACTGGTGTCGAGGCCGCCGGAAAATGCGAGGACGATGTCTTGGTTCATGGCTTGCGCATCCGCGTTGAAAGTCAGGGTTTGGCAACGACGATGCGCGGTTCGCAGCGCACCGGGAAATTGACGGAACTGGCGATGAAGCACGCGTGGTGCGCGTCGGCGTGTGCAGCCGCGGCCTTGGCGGCGTCGCTCGCCGCCGTGATGGTCACGACCGGGTGCAGCACCACTTCGGTGAAGTGTCCCGAGTTGCCCGCGCTCGCCATCGAGCCTTCCGCGACGTCGGTATAGGCCGTCACCACGACGCCGGCGAGCATCGCCACGTGCAGGTAGGCCAGCATGTGGCACGTGGACAGGGCCGCAACCAGCATGTCCTCG
>JAICHS010000240.1 GCA_025924775.1 Rhodanobacteraceae bacterium | reverse complement strand
TGTGGCTGCACCGGATCGCGGGACCGCTGGTGTCGCTGGGCATGCTGGCGCTCGCGTTGTGGGCGCTGCACCTGCTGGCGCGCCACGTCACCTACCACGAGATCCGCCAGTACGTCGAAGGCGTTTCACGCCAGCGGCTGGTACTGGCGATCGCGCTGACCACGCTCGGTTTCAGCGTGATGAGCTTCTACGACCGTTTCGGCCTGGCCGCGATCGGCAGGCGGCTGCCGTGGCGCCGCGTCACGCTGATCTCGTTCGTCAGTTACGCCTTCAGCAACGCGGTCGGCATGTCACTGTTGGTGTCGGGTTCGATCCGCTACCGCTTCTACCTGCAGAACGGGCTTTCGACGACCGAGATCGCCAAGCTGATCCTGTACACGACGCTGGCATTCTGGCTGGGCCTGTTGGCGCTGACCGGCGTGACGCTGCTGGCGGTACCGCTGCCCTCCGGGCTGCCGATGAGCAACTGGCGCATCACGATCGCCAGCGTGCTGGTCGCGATTCCGCTGGCGTGGATCCTCGCCAGCTTCATGCAGCGGCCGATCAAGCTGTGGCGCTGGCAGCTGCGGTTGCCGACGCCGATGCACGCGCTCCGCCAGGTCGGCGTGGGCGCGCTGGACTGGTGGCTGGCCGCACTGGTGATGTACGTGCTGATGCCCGATCACCTGAATGCCGGCTTCGGGCATTTCCTCGCGATCTTCGTGGTGGCCCAGATCGCCGGGCTGATCAGCCACGTGCCGGGTGGCCTGGGCGTGTTCGAGGCAGTGATGCTGGCGGGCTTCGGCGCCACCGGCAACGAACACCTCGCGGCGCCCATCCTGGGCTCGCTGGCGACGTTCCGGATCGTGTACTACCTGATGCCGCTGGGCGCGGCGACGGTGCTGGTGCTGCAGCGCGAGGCGCGCAGCCTGCGCGAAAATTTCTGGGCGCCCTGGTTCACCGGCCTGCTGCCCCCATTTTTCGCGGGCCTGACGCTGGTGTCGGGCGCGGTGCTGCTGTTTTCCGGCGCCACCAAGGCGCTGCCCGACCGCATGGCGATCCTGCGCAGCGTGTTGCCGCTGTCGGTGCTGGAAGTCTCGCACCTGCTGGCCAGCGTCATCGGGATGCTGCTGCTGATCCTCGCGCGTGGACTGCAGCGGCGCCTGGACGCCGCCTACTGGCTGACCCTGATCCTGTTGGTGGCCGGCGCGGTGTTTTCCTTGCTGAAGGGCATCGACTACGAGGAAGCGATTTTCCTGGGCCTGCTCGCACTGGCGTTGTTTCCGGCGCACAAGCTGTTCTATCGCCGTGCCTCGCTGTTCAGCACCACGTTTTCGCCAGGCTGGGTGGTCGCGATCCTCGCGGTGTTCGGCTGCGCCGCGTGGCTGGTGTTCTTCAGTTACAAGCACGTCGAATACAGCAACACCCTGTGGTGGCAGTTCAGTTTCCACCAGGGCGGCGCGCCGCGCGCGCTGCGGGCACTGGTTGCGGCCGCGGCGGCTGGCCTGCTGTTCGCGCTGGGCAGCCTGATCCGCCCGCAGACACCACGCCGTACCCGACCGACCGAGGCGGAGTTCGAGCGCGCGCTGCCGCTGATCCAGCACTACCGCTCGGCGCAGGCGCACCTGGCGCTGATGGGCGACAAGCACCTGCTGTTCGGCCCGGCCGACAAGGCTTTCGTGATGTACGACATCGAAGGCCGCAGCTGGGTTGCGATGGGCGACCCCGTGGGCAATGACGACGACGCACGCCGGGAATTGGTGTGGACCTTCATGGAACAATGCGAGCATGCGGGCGGCTGGCCGGTGTTCTACGAGGTCAGTCCGGCCGATCTCGATTTGTACCTGGAGGTCGGCATGAACCTTTTGAAGATCGGCGAGGAGGCGCGCGTGGCGCTTGCGGGCTTCAACCTCGACGGCAAGACCAAGAAGACGCTGCGCAACGCGGTCAACAAGCTCACCCGCGACGGCCTGCGGCTGGAAGTGGTGCCGGCGGCTGCGGTGGCGCCGTTGCTGCCGCGGCTCAAGGCCATTTCCGACGCGTGGCTGGCCGACAAGCACGCGCACGAAAAGCGCTTTTCGCTGGGCGCGTTCGATGAACGGTACCTGGTGCGCACGCCCATGGCGCTGGTGTGGCAGGGCGAGCGGCTGCTGGCGTTCGCCAACCTGTTCCTGACCGAAACCAGGGAAGAGGCCTCGCTGGACCTGATGCGGTTCGAGCCCGATGCGCCGGCGGGCACGATGGATTTCCTGTTCATCGAACTGCTGCGCTGGTCGCACCAGCAGGGCTACCAATGGTTCAACCTCGGCATGGCCCCGCTGGCCGGCCTGACCAACCGGCGCTTGGCGCCGCTGTGGAACCGTTTCGGCGCGCTGGTGTTCGGGCGCGGCGAACGTTTCTACAATTTCCAGGGTTTGAAGCACTACAAGGACAAGTTCGACCCCGAGTGGGAACCGCGCTACATGGCGGTTCCGGGTGGTATCGCGCTGCCGATGATCCTGGCCAACGTGGCCAGCCTGATCGCGGGCGGCATCACCGGGGTCGTCCGCCGATGAGCAGGTCGAAGCGAGCCAGGTGGAGTATGTGGACAGGTGCGTGCGTGGGTGTGCTGGCGCTGGTGGCGGCAATCTGGACGCCGTTTTCCCGACCCAGCCTGGAGCAGTCGACAATCGTGGTCGCGCCCGCGCCGGGCGTCGCGCCGCCGGCCGGCAAGGGCGACGTGCTGACCATCCTGTATTCCGGCGATGGCGGCTGGGCCGACCTCGACAAGCAGCTCGGCACCGCGTTTGCCGCGCGCGGCCTTCCGGTGCTCGGCATCAACGGCTTCAAATATTTCTGGCGCAACCGCGACCCCGACGTCGCGGCTGCGCAACTGGATGACCTGATCACCCAAGGCCTTGCCAAATGGCACAAGCAGCGCGTGTGGCTGGTCGGGTTTTCGTTCGGCGCCGACGTGCTGCCGACCCTGATCGACAAGTTAAGTCCCGCCAACCGCGCGCGCATCACCCAGCTGGTGCTGCTGTCGCCCAGCCGCGACATCACCTTCGAAATCCAGTTCGAGGGCTACATGATGGCGCAGGGGCGCTTCAAGGCGCTGGTGAAGACCGTGTCGGAGTGGTTCAACAAGGTGCCGCAATACCCCGCGCTGCCGCCAGTCGCGGCGCTGCAGGGCCAGTTCCCGGTGGTCTGCTACTACGGCGATACCGAGGGCGACGACAGCTTGTGCACCGAAGCCGGGTTGCCCCAATGGGTGACGGTGTACGCCAAGCCGGGCGGTCACCATTTCAAGGGTGGCTACGAACCGCTGGCGACGCAGATGCTCGACGAGCTGCCCGCGGCACCGGGCGTCGCGGGCAGTACCGCGCAACCGTGAACGCATGACCACGGTCAGCCGAACCGCGCGCACGCGTCGCTAGAATCGTCGGCATGAGCACACCCAAACCCACCGACATCACCCTGCACAAGAAATCGCGCACGCTGGAAGTCGCGTTCGATTCCGGCGAACACTTCGTGCTGCCGGCCGAGTACCTGCGCGTATATTCGCCTTCCGCCGAGGTGCAGGGCCACGGCCCGGGCCAGCAGGTGTTGATCGCGGGCAAGCGCGCGGTCGGCATCATGGAACTGGAGCCGGTCGGCAATTACGCGGTGACGCTGCACTTCACCGACGGCCACGCCACCGGCATCTACTCGTGGGAAGTGCTGCACGAGCTGGGCGTCAAGCAGGAAGCCAACTGGCAGTCTTATCTCGACGCGCTGGAAAAGAACGGCATGTCGCGCGATCCCGCGTCGCTGTACGGCCACCAGGTGCCGATGCGCGGGCCGCGCCCGAAGTAGGCGTTCGGATGGGTTGCAACAACCGATTTTCACGAGCCCGGTCGTATCGGGATTTGCCCCACTTCTCCCCGCCTACGTAGCCGGTTTCGCCTCCGCCAGCACGGCCGCCCGCCGCGCCAGGCTTTCCTTCGGCCAGTAGCGCTCGCGATCGTAGTACTCGCGCATCACCGGGACGTCACCGGACAGGACCACCCACGGTTGTTTCGACATCGTGTAGATGTGGATGTCCGGCGGGAAACGGTCGGGGTCGTCAAGGGTGCCCACGCGCACAAAAGCGAACCTAGGGCCGGCGCCCGGATAGTGGCTCCACAACGCGACGCGGCAATGCGGGCAACGCGCGACGTTTTGACCGTCACCGCTTGCGGTCGGCAGCATCGCCATCTCCGGCGCGCCGTGCAGCAACTCGACGCTTTCGGTCTCGATC
>JAICHS010000239.1 GCA_025924775.1 Rhodanobacteraceae bacterium | reverse complement strand
TTTTCTCGAATCGGGTGACCAGCGCACGATCGCGCCGTCGCCATGCACCCAGCCTGCGTTCTGGGTCGCGTAGCCGTAATCCTTCGCGCCATCGGTGGTGAGTTGCGTTTCCTTGCCGGTCGCGAGATCGCGCACCCACATGTTCCAGTCGCGCACGAACGCGAGCAGCTTGCCGTCGGGCGACAGCGCGCCGGGCTCGCTGCCGGTCTTCAGCATCTTGTCGCGCGCGGTGCAAACGCCCACGCCCGACAGGTCGCAGCGGTACCACGCGTCCGCGTACTGCACATCCAGGTCGCCGGCCGGCAACACGTGGAAATCGAAACCGGAGCGTGGCCACTTTTCCGCCTTCACCGGTTTGCCACGCGCCGTGCCCAGCGCGTTCGCAAGCTTGGCCCGGTCGAACGCCGGCGCGGCCTTGCCGGTCGCGGCATCCATTTCCAGTATGTGATCGCCGGACGCGTCGTGGTCGATGTACCAGAAGTGCGTGGCATCCAGCCACGTCGCGCGTTGCACGGCGTGGTCGACCAGCGGATCGACATTCTGTGGCAGGAATTTCACCGCCCGCGCGTAATCGGCGTCGGTCAGTTGCCGCGCCTGAGCACCGGTGCCCACCGCAAACGCCAGCACCAGCAAGGCGCAGGCCGCGCCACGCATCGAAGCCACGGACATCTCCCGTCAAACCAACCGGTCGATGCTAGCTTCGTGATGCGTGGCCCACCCCTGCCAAAAGTACCGGGCCACCCTTCAGCGCACCTGTACGCGCCGACGCCGGCTGGCCGCGGGCGACAGGTCGATCAGCAGGGCAATCACGATTCCCACCACCGGCACCAGGCTCCACTGGCCGTGGAACCAGTGCTGCACCGCGGTGTACCACAGCAGCGTCGTCGGCAGGAACAGAAACCCCAGCACCGGCCACAGGGCGATGTGGAAAATGCCGCTGAACCAGTGCGTGAACAACCACAGGATGACCACGACGACGCGGGGCATTCCGAGCGCGAGCATCGCAATCAGGCAAGGCATGCCGCATCTCCTTCAAGCGTGTGGTGGATTCGCCCCGCCGACGCGGGTCCCGGGAACCGCCGGCCCCTTCAGTTCCAGCATGTTGCCTTCCGGGTCGAACAGGTAGATTGAAGGGCCTTCGCCATCGGCGCCGTAACGCGAGCCGATGGCGCCGACGCGAACGCCGTGCGATCGCAGGTGCGCCACGATCGCGGCCTCGTCGTAACCCTCGATGCTGAAACAGACATGATCCACATTGCGGCCGTCCGCGCCTGGCGCCGCGCCGCCCTCGCGGCCCAGCTTGCCGGCCACATCGACCAGATCGATCAACGCGGCGCCCGCGCGCAACTGCACCAATCCGATCTCGTCCTGCGTGCGCTCTTCGGTGCAGCCCAGCACCTCTTGGTAGAAGCGCTGCATCCGTGCCGGATCGCGCACCCGCAGCACCACGTGGTCGAGCTGGCGCAGGCGGAACGGGATCGGCATGACGGGGGCACCATCGGCGAAAGGGCTCGGCGCCATGCTAAACGATTGCCAGGGCGCCTACCTGTATAATCGCCGGGTGGTGGAAGAAGTGGCCGCTGCGGCCACTGCCGAAGGCGCAACCGCCCGCAATCGCTCAGGCCCGCAACCACCACATCCAAAACTCTGGAGAGACCGGCCCTCGAAACATCGAAGGAACCGGCGCCGAAGGGGCAAGCAGCACCGCGCTGCGAAACTCTCAGGCAAAAGGACAGAGGGGCATGTTTGTGCGATCGTCCCTGATCGCGGCGTTGCTGCTGCCACACAGTCCGTTGGGCCGTCCTCGGTCCGGGAAGACCAGAACGGCCATCCATGGCCTGACTTTTCGCAACAGCCGCTCCGACCGGGACCACTCCATCTGCCCTGGACTTCCGCCATGACCCAGCACACCCCCACCCTGCACGAGCTTGAACAGCACGACGCATTCATCGCGCGCCACATCGGCCCCGACGACACGGAAATCGCGCACATGCTGAAAGCGGTCGGTTACGACTCGCTGGACGCGATGACCGACGCGATCGTGCCCGCAACGATCCGCCAGAAGAACCCGCTGGCACTGCCGCCGGCGATGACGGAAACCGAAGCGCTGGCGAAGATCCGCGCGATCGCGGACAAGAATGAAGTGTTCAAAAGCTTCATCGGGCAGGGCTATTACGGCACCCACGTCCCGCTGGTCATCCTGCGCAACATCCTTGAAAACCCGGCGTGGTACACGGCCTACACGCCGTACCAGGCCGAGATTTCGCAAGGCCGCATGGAAGCGCTGATCAACTTCCAGACCATGTGCGCGGACTTGACCGGCATGGAAATCGCCAACGCTTCGCTGTTGGACGAAGCCACCGCGGCGGCCGAGGCGATGACACTGGCCAAGCGTTCGTCCAAATCGAAGTCACAGGTGTTCTTCGTCTCGCAGAACGTGCATCCGCAAACCCTTGAAGTGCTGAAGACGCGCGCCGAACCGCTCGGCATCGAACTTGCCGTCGGCGATGAGGCCGACGCCGCGGGCGTCGATTGCTTCGGCGCGCTGCTGCAATACCCGGACACCTTCGGCACCATCCGCGACTACCAGGGGCTGTGCGAAACGCTGCACGCCAAGGGCGCGCTGGTCGCGGTCGCGACCGACCTGCTGGCGCTGGTGCTGATCGCGCCGCCGGGCGAATGGGGCGCCGACATCGCGATCGGCAACTCGCAGCGCTTCGGCGTGCCGTTCGGCTTCGGCGGCCCGCACGCGGGCTTCATGGCCTGCCGCGACGCCTACAAGCGCCACATGCCCGGACGCCTGATCGGCGTGTCGATCGACGCGCAGGGCAACAAGGCCTATCGCCTGACGCTGCAGACGCGCGAGCAGCACATCCGCCGCGAAAAGGCGACCTCCAACATCTGCACCGCGCAGGTGTTGCTGGCGGTGATGGCCGCGATGTACGCGGTGTACCACGGCCCGGATGGCCTGATCCGCATCGCGCGCCGCACGCACCGGCTTGCCGCGATCCTTTCGGCGAGCTTGCGCAAGGCCGGCATCAAGGTGGGTGGCAACTTCTTCGACACCTTGCACGTCACCGGCTGCGACGCCCACACCATCCACGCGATGGCCAACGCCGCGCACATCAACCTGCGCCATATCGACGACGGCTCGCTGGCGATCGCGCTGGACGAAACCACCACCCGCGACGATGTGGTGCAACTGGCCGCGTTGTTCGGCGCGCGCATCGACGACATCGATGCGCTGGACCGCGAGACACCCGATGCCCTGCCGGCCGCGCTGCGGCGGCACTCGACCTTCCTGACCCACCCGGTGTTCAACAACTACCGCAGCGAGCACGAGATGCTGCGCTACCTGCGCCAGCTTGCGGACAAGGACCTGGCGCTGGACCGCAGCATGATCCCGCTGGGTTCGTGCACCATGAAGTTGAACGCCACGGCGGAAATGATCCCGATCACGTGGCCGGAGTTTTCCGACATCCATCCGCTGGCGCCGCCCGAGCAGTGGCACGGCTACCGCGAACTGATCGACGGGCTGGAGGCGATGCTGATCGCGATCACCGGCTACGACGCGGTCAGCCTGCAGCCCAACGCGGGCGCGCAGGGCGAGTACACCGGGCTGCTGGCGATCCGCGCCTATCACCGCGCCAACGGCCAAGCCCAGCGCGACGTGTGCCTGATTCCGGAATCTGCACACGGCACCAACCCCGCATCCGCGCACATGTGCGGCATGACGGTGGTGGTCACCAAATGCGACGAGCACGGCAACGTGGAAGTTGAGGACATCCGCGCCCAGGCCGAGAAGTAGTCCGATCGCCTCGCCGCGATCATGCTGACCTACCCCTCCACGCACGGCGTGTTCGAGGAAGAGATCAAGCAGATCTGCGAAATCGTGCACCAGCACGGTGGGCAGGTTTACACCGACGGCGCCAATCTCAATGCGCTGTGCGGTGTCGCGCGGCCGGGCCGCTGGGGTTCGGACGTCTCGCACCTCAACCTGCACAAGACCTTCTGCATTCCGCACGGCGGTGGCGGCCCCGGCGTCGGCCCGTGCGCGGTGAAGTCACACCTGGCGCCGTACCTGCCCAAGGCGTTTTCCGCAGCCGGCATCCCTGTCGGCGAGGATCAGGAGCCGGCCATCCATGGCGCGACTTCTCACAACAGCCGCTCCGGAGGCATGGTCTCTGCCGCTACCTTCGGCAGCGCGTCGATCCTGCCGATCAGCTGGATGTACATCGCGATGA
>JAICHS010000238.1 GCA_025924775.1 Rhodanobacteraceae bacterium | reverse complement strand
GCATCCGGACGTGCTCGGCACCCAGGAGCTGTACAAGGAGCAGGGCGATTACGTCGTCGCGCAATTGCCGGGCTACAAGTGGTTCGGCATGGGCCGCAAGGGCGACGGTGGCGACGAACACATGGGCGTGTTCTACCGCACGGATGAATTGCGCGTGCTCGACTCCGGCAACTTCTGGCTGTCCGACACGCCGGACGTGCCGGGCAGCGACACCTGGGGCACGCCGTTTCCGCGGATGGTCACGTGGGCGCGTTTCCAGCGGAAGGACGACGGTCGCACTTTCGTGATGTTCGATACCCATCTGCCGTACCGCGAACAGGACGACGTGGCGCGCGAAAAGGGCGCGGCGGTGATCCTGGAACACATCGCGAAGCTCGCCGCCGGTGAACCGTTCGTGTTGACCGGCGATTTCAACACCACGCCGGACAGCAAGGTGCACGCGATGCTCACCGAGCATCTGCAGGACGCGTGGCTCGTGGCGCCGCATCGCAGCGGGCCGGACAAGACCTTCCACAATTTCACTGGGAATCCCACCGAGCGCATCGACTGGATCCTGGTGCGCGGCTTCCGGGTGAAAGACGCGCGCACCGTGACCACGCATCAGGGCAAGCTCTATCCGTCCGACCATTTTCCGGTAGTGGCGGATTTGCTGTGGTCTGGAAAGCGTTAGGCAGGCGACGCTCCGGGTGTCACTCCAGGTGCATGAACAGCGTGATGATGTAAGCGCCCACGCCAGCCACTGCAAGCGGCGCCTGCAACTTGTGGTACCACTCGCGTCGCGTCCACGCACCGATCGTGGCGGGCACCACGAACGCCAACTGGAAGGCCATATCCGTCGGCCCCGTCCAGTGACCCATCAGGACGCGCACCTTGAGGATACTGACCAGGAGCAGCAGCACCATCAGTGAGAAAAACCAGCGATGGTGCGCGAAGTAGTGCTCGCGCAGATCGAGTCCGCGCTCGATATCGATATCCGGCAGCACCAGTCCCGCCATCAGGTACAGCGGCACGGTTTGCAACAACACCATGCCGAAATCAAAGAATGTCCAGCGCGCGGCCGGACGCTGGCTCAGGCCGAACATCGCCCACCACACCTGCACGCACAAAACCAACACGAGTACCGCCCATACCAGCGCCGGCCAATAAGCGCGCACCCGTGAGCGCGCCAGCATCAGGCCGCGGAAACCCTGCAGCACCTGCGTCACCGCAAGGCCGACGATGATCGAGATCAGTACCGAGAGGTAGCTGAAGGCGTCCATGGATGCGCGTGGTGGAAGTTGGCGCGCAGGATACGCGATCGTGGCGCTTGCAGGTGGCGAAGAGTCAGGACCGCGGATGCAGGACGCGGTTACGCGCTGACCACGCTGGCTTCACGGGCCTCACGGGTTGGCATCTTGTCCGGCAGGGCCACCGCCGCAGGGCTTTGCAACCGGCACGCCGGCAAATTGTCGCGGCGGAACAACTCCTGCACCCAATCGATGAAGGCGTGCACGCGCGCCGACAGGTGTTTCTTCTGCGGGTACACGATCCACACCGGCGAGCCCGTCGAGATCGTGTCCTCCATGATGACCTGCAGCTTGCCGTGCCCGATGGGTCCCGCGGCGAGCCAGTGCGGCACCTGGATGATCCCGAGTCCCGCGATCGCGGCCTGGATCACCGATTCGCCATCGTTGATCAGCAGGTGCGCATCGACATCCAGCGCGACCCGGCCGTCGGGTGAATCGAACTGCCACTGGTAGGCGCGGCCGCTGGTGGGATAGACGTAATTGATGCACTGGTGCCGCTTCAGGTCGTCGAGGCAGGTCGGGGTGCCGTGGCGGGCGAGGTAGCCGGGCGAGGCGCACAGCACGTTGCTGAAGGAGCCCAGCTTGCGCGCGACGAGGTTGGAATCCTCCAGCTCGCCCATGCGGATCGCGCAATCGATACCTTCCTCGATCAGGCCGATGTTCCGCTCGCTCATCGACAGTTCCAATCGGATGTCGGGGTAGCGCTCCTCGAAATCGGCGAGGTTCGGGATCAGGCCGGCACGGCCGACCGACACGTTCATCGCGACCCGCAGCTTGCCGCGCGGCTTGGTGCGCGCGTAGCCGAGCGCGTCGACCGCTTCGCCGAGGTCGGCGAGGATGTCCTTGCAGCGGTGGTAGAACGATTCGCCGTCGTCGGTGAGGTTGAGCGCGCGCGTGCTTCGGAACAGCAGGCGCACGCCGATCTGCTCTTCCAGCCGCGCGACCGCCCGGCTGACGCCGGACGGGGTCATGCCCAATTGGGCGGCCGCAGCCCGGAAACTCTTGGCTTCCACCACGCGGACGAAGCTCGATATTGCCGAGAAATCTTCCATCCGGCTCATTATCCCTCGATTCGTGACTCAGCGTCACCAGTGGAATGATCGAGGAGGGGGTTAACTGTACCGTCCAGTGTTCTTATTTCCTGCTCCCTGTCGTGTCGGACTTCGGCACGGAATGCCTTCTGGGAGCTGGAAGATGAAGAAGAAATTGATCCTGACCGGTCTGGTCGCGGTGGCGATTGTCGGCAGCTGGGCGGTGCTGGACCACCGCAGCGGCCATGCGCAGACGGCGTCGGAAGCCGCGCCGCAGGTGACCGTGGCCGAGGTGCTCGAACGGCCCGTCAGCGACAGCGCCGATTTCATCGGCAAGCTGCAGGCGGTCAATGCCGTGCAGGTGCAGCCGCGCGTCAGCGGTTACGTGCAGGCGGTGGATTTCACCGAAGGCGCGCTGGTGCACAAGGGCCAGATCCTGTTCAAGATCGATCCGCGTCCGTTCCAGGCCGAAGTGGATCGGCTGACCGCGCAGCGCGCGCAGGCCAGGGCGCAGCTGGGTCTGGCCCAAGCCAATGCGCGGCGCGCCAAATTGCTGCTCGGCAAGCACGCGATCGCGCAGGAAGAGGCCGATCAACAGGCCACCGCCGCGCAAAGCGCGCAGGCCGCGCTGGCAGCCGCCGATGCGGCGTTGGCCGCGGCGCGCCTGAACCTCGACTTCACCGACGTGCGCGCGCCCATCGATGGCCGCGTCAGCAATGCCCGCGTGACACCCGGCAACCTCGTCGCGCCTTCCGACGTGCTCACCAGCCTGGTTTCGGTCAATCCAGTCTACGTTTACTTCGACGCCAACGAGCAGACCTGGTTGAAGCTCGACCATCTGCGTGCGGCGGCGCGTGCGCAAGGGCGCGACGCGCAAATGGCCGTCAGCATGGGGCTGGCCGACGAAAAGGGGTATCCGCATGCCGGCCGGCTCGATTTCGTCGACAACGCGCTGCACAGCGATTCGGGGACGATGCGCCTGCGCGCGGTGTTCGACAACGCCCACGGGTTGCTGACGCCGGGCCTGTACGCGCACGTGCGCCTGCAGGTTGGGCAGCCGAAGCCGCGCATCCTGGTCGATGACCGCGCGGTCGGCACCGATCTCGGCAACCAGTTCGCCTACGTGGTCGACAAGCAGCACAAGGTCGAGTACCGCAAGATCGCCACCGGTGGCCTGTTCCACGGCTTGCGCGTGGTCGAATCCGGCCTGAAGTCCGGCGACATGATCGTGGTGAACGGCTTGCAGCGCGTGCGACCCGGCGTGCAGGTCGATCCGCAACTCGTGGCCATGGGCAATCGTCTCGACGCGACCGACAAAGCGTTGGTCGACGCCGCAGGCAAACCTTCTTCCGATGACAAGCGCACCGCACAGGCGAATGCCCTCGCCGCGCGGAATCCGCAAGGCTGAACCTCGCCATGAAAAACATTGCCCAGTTTTTTGTCGACCGGCCGATCATGGCAGCGGTGCTGTCGCTGCTGTTCCTGATCACCGGCGGCATCGCGGTCTTCCAGTTGCCGATCAGCGAATACCCGCAGGTGGTGCCCCCCACCGTGGTGGTGCGCGCGACCTATCCGGGCGCCAACCCGGAAGTCATCGCGCAGACCGTCGCCACCCCGCTGGAAGAACAGATCAACGGCGTCGAGGGCATGCTGTATTCGTCCTCGCAGGCCACCAGCGACGGCGTGATGACGCTCACCGTCACCTTCGCGCTCGGCACCAATCTCAATGATGCCCAGGTCGAGGTGCAGAACCGCGTGGCGCAGGCGTTGCCGCGCCTGCCCGAAGAAGTGCAGCGGCTCGGCGTGACGACGCAGAAGAGTTCACCCGACCTGACCATGGTGGTGCACCTGGTCTCGCCCGATCACCGCTACAACATGCTGTACCTGTCGAACTACGCGCGCCTGCACGTGCAGGACGTGCTGCGCAGGCT
>JAICHS010000237.1 GCA_025924775.1 Rhodanobacteraceae bacterium | reverse complement strand
GCCGCATGCACTGGCGGCCCAGTGACGCCACCCCGGTGCCGCCATTGCCCGCGGCAGCGGCGACGGTCGCGCCGCCTGCAAGCCAGGCGCCAAGCACGAACCGGTAAAAAGCCCGACGCCGACGCGCGCGGCACCAAACCGCCCGCCACGCTTGCCGGCACCGATCAGGCCTTGACGCGGCCGCCAGTCATCAGCCCCGCCGCGCCCGCGGAATCACGCGGCGCGGGCGGCCTCGGGCTCGCGTGCGACCTGGCGCGCTGCGCGCCGGCGCTTCTGCGCCGCCACCCGCATCGACATGAAACGCATGCCGGCGACCAGCACCACGAACGTGGCGATCCAGAACACCAGTTGCATGCCGGACGGACGTGCCTCGTAACCCGTCAGGACGTGCACGGCCTGACCCACCAGCGAGCCGTTGGTGAGCAGCCACGAGGTATCCCACAACTGATTGCCCCACGCCGGCAGCAGGTTGGCCTGGATGAGGAATCCGGCGGCGGACGCCGCGAGACCCGAAGCCAGCACCACCAGCATCCAGTTGGTCGCGCTGAAAAAGTACCGAATCGGGATTCGCAGCAGGCCGAAATACAGCGCAAACCCGACCGCGACGCCCCCCGCCAGTCCCAGCGGAACGCCGGACAGGAACCCGAGCCTGCCCGCGCCACCGGCGGCCATGCCGTACAGGAACAGCACGATTTCCGAACCCTCGCGCAACACCGCCAGCGCCACCACGGCCAGCAGGATCGCGATCGAACTCGAGCCCGCCTTGACCGAATCGGTGACGCGCTGCATCTGCTGCACCATCTCCTTGCCGTGGCTGGACATCCAGGTGACGTGCCAGCCGATCATGACTACCGCCGTCAGCAGCACGACCGCCTCGAAGACTTCCTGGCCGATTCCGCCCAAGGCGCCTTCGATGAACCCCATGCACACGGCCACGACGATCGCGCCCACCACACCCAGCGCAATGCCACCGCCAACGAACACGCTGCGGCGCGGCACGCCACGCGTGGCCGCCGCGACCACGGTCACGATCAACGCGGCCTCCAGGACCTCACGAAACACCAGCAGCGCGATGCCGAGCATTCCTTGTCACTCCACTACCAGCTCACCGGTGGTGGTCTGGTTGAAATCGTCGAAGAACTTGTAGGTACCCTTGCCCAACGGCCCGACGAACACCGTGATCGTCGAGTTCGGCAGCACGATCTTCTCGCGATTGAAGTCGGCGCTTTCGAATTCGGACGGCGTGGTGTTGCGGTTGGTCACCAGCACCTTGAACTTGGTGTTGGCCGGCACTTTGAGCGTCGCCGGCGCGAACTGGTGGTTCTGCAGCACCAGATGGAATTCCGGCAGCGTCTCGGCCTGTGCCCGCACCGGCGCTGCCATGGCGGCGGCCCCCGCAAATAGCATGACTGGCAACCACGACGACCAACGCATACCAGGCTCCACCGGGCGCACGCCCGCACTCGACTCGGCAGCAAATGCTAATCGTTCTCATTTAACAACGCAACTGATTGACGCTGCCTTTCAGGCGCTTCGTTCAGCCCGCGATCGCGGACGGCCCGCCCGCCCCGATGCGGTTATCCTTGTGGTTTTGATCGGCCGAGACCGTGTCCGACACCATACACATCCGGCGCGAGGGTGCCCGTGCCACCCTGACGCTTGACCGCCCCCAGGTCCACAACGCCTTCGACGCGGCGTTGATCGCCGACACCACGGCTGCCCTGGATGACCTGGCGCGCGATGCCGGCCTGCGAGTGCTGGTGCTCACCGGCGCCGGCGCGACGTTTTCGGCGGGCGCCGACCTCAACTGGATGCGGCGGATGGCCACGGCCAGTGCTGAGGAAAACCGTGACGATGCGCTGCGCCTGGCCAAGTTGCTGCGCACGCTGCAGTTTTTCCCCAAGCCAACCCTCGCACGCGTCAACGGTTCGGCCTATGGCGGCGGCGTCGGTCTGATCGCCTGTTGCGACATCGCGATCGGCGTCGAAGGGGCCAAATTTGCGTTGAGCGAGGTGAAACTCGGGCTGGTGCCGGCCACGATCGCCCCGTACGTGGTGCAGGCCGTCGGGCCGCGCCAGGCTCGGCGGCTGTTCACCAGCGCGGAGATCTTCGACGCCGGCGAAGCCGCGCGCATCGGCCTGCTGCACCAGTGCGTCGCCGCCGACCAGCTGGACGAGGCCGTGGACCGCCAGTTGCATTTCCTGGCCAAGGGCGGCCCCGTCGCCCAGTACGAAGCCAAGCAGCTGGTCCTGCGCACCGCCGGCATGACGCTTGTGGACGCCGAACGCATCGACGCGAAAAACGCGGAACTGATCGCGCGCCTGCGCGTGTCGTCGGAAGGTCAGCAGGGATTGTCCGCTTTCCTCGAAAAACGTGCGCCGCCGTGGGCGCGGGCGCAATGACGCCTGCTGACAGGATGCTGGCAACAGGCCGCCGCCACACTGCCTGCCACCTTCACTGCCGGACGCACCCATGAACCACATCCTCAACATCGCCGATGCGCCGTACGCCGACCTCGCCGAATCGTCGCGCAGGATGGGCACGGAAATGCCGGCCGGACACTTCGGCGGCCGGCGCGCCGAGCTCGGGCGCGTGCTGGGCGCGCGCAAGCTGGGCTACAACGTCACTGCAATCGCGCCGGGCAAGCGCGCCTACCCCCGCCACAACCACCACGTCAACGAGGAGATGTTCCTCGTGCTGGAGGGCAGCGGGGAGGTCCGCATCGGCGACGCGACGTTCCCGGTACGCGCCGGCGACGTCGTCGCCTGTCCACCCGGCGGGCCCGAGACCGCGCACCAGCTGTGCAACACCGGCGCCGCGGAACTGAAGGTGCTGGCGATCAGCACCACCGAATCGCCGGAAATCTGCGACTACCCCGATTCCGGCAAATTCGGCGTGCTGGCATTCTTCGGACCAGGCCAGGATGGCCGGCCGCAAATGTTTGCGCACATCGGGCGCCCCGGCGACGCGCGCGATTACTGGGAGGGCGAATGACCATGCCCGCTCCTGTCCTCAACCTGGCAGACGCCGAGCTGCGCTGCGCGAGCCCCGAGCGTACGCCGCACGGCGACAGCGCCAGCCAATACGACATCCGCTGGGCCGAAATCGCAAGCCGCATCGGCGCACGCAAACTTGGCTACAACCTGACCGTGGTCGCCCCGGGCAAGCGCAACTGTCCGTTCCATAGCCACCGCGTCGAAGAGGAAATGTTCTTCATCCTCGAAGGCAGTGGCGAGCTGCGTTATGGCAATGCACGCCACCCGCTGCGTGCGGGCGACGTCATCGCCTGCCCCACTGGCGGCCCGGAAACCGCGCACCAGATCATCAACACCGGCGCCGTGGAAATGCGCTATCTGTCGGTGAGCACGCTGGCGCCCGTGGAAATCTGCGAGTACCCCGATTCCGGCAAGTTCGGCGTGTTCGAAGACCTGCCGGACGTGGGCTGCGAACACCAGGCGCGCTTCCGCCACCTCGGGCGGCGCGAAGATGCCCGCGATTACTGGGAGGGAGAATAAGTGTTCCAACGCGTATTGATCGCCAACCGCGGCGAAATCGCCTGCCGCGTGATCCGCACCTGCCGCCGGCTGGGCATCCACACCATCGCGGTTTTCTCCGAGGCCGACCGCGACGCGCAACACGTACGCCTGGCCGACGAAGCCTGGCCAATCGGCGGACCGCGCCCGGACGAGTCGTACCTGCGCATCGATGCGATCCTGGAAGCCGCGAAGCAAAGCGGCGCCCAGGCGATCCACCCCGGCTACGGGTTCCTTTCCGAGAACACCGCGTTCTCGCGCGCCTGCAAGGACGCCGGCATCGTGTTCATCGGCCCCGATCCCGAAAGCATCGAAGCGATGGGGTCCAAGGCCGCGGCCAAGCACCTGATGGCCAAACACGCGGTGCCGCTGGTGCCAGGCTACGACGGCGACAACCAGGACAACGCGTTCCTCGCGGAGCAGGCGCACAAAATCGGTTATCCGCTACTTCTGAAACCCTCCATGGGTGGCGGCGGCAAGGGCATGCAGATCGTGCGCTCCGATGCCGAGTTTCCGGCGGCGCTGGTCACGGCACAACGCGTGGCCAAGGCCGCATTCGGCGATGCCGCGATGCTGTTGGAACGCTACATCGAGCATCCGCGCCACATCGAATTCCAGGTGTTCGGCGACCGCCACGGCAACGTCATCCACATCGACGAGCGCGAATGCTCGGCACAGCGGCGTTACCAGAAAGTGCTGGAAGAAACGCCCTCGCCCT
>JAICHS010000236.1 GCA_025924775.1 Rhodanobacteraceae bacterium | reverse complement strand
GGAGGCACAACCGCCCCGCCCGGCGCAACTCTTGCATGGCATGCAGGCAGAGGGCCGCGGCGAACTGAGACATGGGTCTCGCACCGGCCTGCCCAAACCGGCGGTTTTGCGTTACATTCAGCTTGCGATTCGGGGGGTTGGAACACTTTCATGGCAACGCAGTTGAACCCGGTACCCAGCATGCCCGGCCTTACGGGCATTCCGCGCCGCCTTGCTCTGGAAGGCGTGCTGACGGAGGCCGACGCGCGCCAGGCGGTGGAGGACGCCGCCAGGCAGAAAACATCCGTGACGACCTACATGGTCGAAAACGGCATGGTCGATGGCCTGCGCATGGCCCAGGCGCTGTCGGCCGAATTCGGCGTGCCGATGCTGGACATCTCGGCGGTGGACGTCACCCAGCTGCCGATGAGCGAGCTGTCCGAGGAACTGATCGAAAAGCACACTGCCCTGCCCTTGATGAAGCGCGGCAGCCGCCTGTTCGTGGGCGTGAAGGACCCGGCCAATCCGCGCGCGCTGGAAGAGATCAAGTTCCATACCAACTGCGCGCTGGAACCGATCCTGATCGAGGCCGAGCAGCTGAAGCGCGCAATCGAGCAGGCGCAGAACGCGCAGAGCATCAGCATCGGCGGCGATGCCGACGCCGACGAGGGGCTGGAAGGCCTGACCATCGGCGACGACGATGGCGAGTTGGCCGACAACAAGGTGGTCGACGCCAATTCCGCCGACGACGCGCCGGTGGTGAAGTACGTCAACAAGATCCTGCTGGATGCGATCAAGCGCGGCGCCTCGGACATCCACTTCGAGCCCTATGAAACCAAGTACCGCGTGCGCCTGCGCATGGATGGCGTGCTGCGCGCGGTGTCGTCCCCGCCGCTGAAGCTGGCGCCGCGCATTTCCTCGCGACTCAAGGTCATGGCGCGCCTGGACATTGCCGAACGCCGCGTGCCGCAGGACGGGCGCATGAAGTTGAACCTGTCCAAGACCAAGTCGTTCGACTTCCGCGTCTCCACGCTGCCGACGCTGGGTGGCGAAAAGATCGTGCTGCGCATCCTGGATGCGGCGGCGGCACGCCTGGGCGTGGAAAAGCTGGGCTACGAGGAGGACCAGAAGGAACTGTTTCTCAACGCCATCAACAAGCCTTATGGCATGGTGCTGGTGACCGGTCCGACCGGCTCGGGCAAGACGGTGTCGCTGTACACCGCGCTCAATATTCTCAACACCGTCGGGCGCAGCATTTCGACGGTGGAGGACCCGGTGGAAATCCGGGTCGAGGGCATCAACCAGGTCCAGCACAACGAGAAGCGCGGCATGACGTTCGCGGCGGCCCTGCGCTCGTTCCTGCGCCAGGACCCGGACGTGATCATGGTCGGCGAAATCCGCGACCTGGAAACCGCCGAAATTGCCGTCAAGGCAGCGCAAACAGGCCACATGGTGCTGTCCACGCTGCACACCAACGACGCCTCGCAAACCATCACGCGCCTGATGAACATGGGCATCGCGCCGTACAACCTCACCTCTTCGGTTGCGCTGGTGATCGCGCAACGCCTCGCGCGCCGCCTGCACGACTGCAAGAAACCGATCGATCTGCCGGAGGCGGCGCTGCTCGCGGAAGGTTTCACCAAGGAAGAGATCGACGCCGGCCTGACACTGTACGATGCGGTCGGTTGTTCCGGTTGCAACGAAGGCTACAAGGGGCGCGTCGGCATTTACGAAGTGATGCCGATGACCGATGAGATCCAAAGAGCTGTCCTGGAAGGCGGCAACGCGATCCAGATTGCGGAAGCCGCGCGCAGGGGCGGTGTACGCAACCTGCGCCAATCGGCGTTGATGAAGGTGAAGCAAGGCGTGACCAGCCTTGCGGAGATCGATCGCGTCACCAAGGATTGACGTTTTGCTCCCTTCTCCCTCCGGGAGAAGGGCTGGGGATGAGGGTCCGGCGGAGCCCGTACGCTTCGCATGCCCGAACCCTCACCCGCCCCTTCGGGGCACCCTCTCCCGGAGGGAGAGGGGAAAAGCTGTACCCCCTTCCGGAAGGAAGAGGGAAAAACACAAACGGGGAACTGACCAATGCCCACCGCCACCGTTGCAACCCACTCGAACGCCGGCAACGTTGGCGCGTCCCGCGCCGCGGTCAAGCAACTGACCGTGTACGAATGGATCGCGCTGGACAAGCGCGGCGTCAAGATGAAGGGCGAGATGCAGGCCCGCAACGCCAGCCTGGTAAAGGCCGAGTTGCGGCGCCAGGGCATGAACCCGCAGGCGGTAAAGGAAAAGGCCAAGCCGCTGTTTGGCGCCACGGGCTCGCGCGTGAAGCCGCGCGACGTGGCCATTTTCAGCCGCCAGATCGCCACCATGATGGCGGCCGGCGTGCCCATGGTGCAGTCGTTCGAGATCATCGCCGGCGGCCAGCGCAACGTGCGCTTCAAGAACATGCTGACCGACGTCAAGCAGAACATCGAGGGCGGCGCGGCCCTGCACGAGGCAATGGCGAAGTATCCGGTGCAGTTCGACGAGCTGTACCGCAACCTGGTGCGCGCAGGCGAATCCGCTGGTGTGCTGGATACCGTGCTGGACACGGTGGCCACCTACAAGGAACGCATCGAGAGCATCAAGGGCAAGATCAAGAAGGCGCTGTTCTACCCCGCAATGGTGATGGCGGTCGCCTTCACGGTGATGCTGATCCTGCTGGTATTCGTGGTGCCGGTGTTCCAGAACGTGTTCAAGAGCGCGGGCGTGGCATTGCCGGCATTCACCCAGATGGTGGTGTCGATGTCGGAGTTCATGCAGCGCTTCTGGCTGCCGTTCATCGTCGTGCTGATCGTCGCGATCGTGAGCATCATCATGGCCTACAAGCGCTCGGAGAAAATGCAGCACGCGGTGGACCGGTTGTCGCTGAAGATTCCGGTGGTCGGCAACATCCTGCGGCAATCCGCCATCGCGCGTTTCGCGCGCACGTTGGGCGTTACCTTCTCCGCCGGCGTGCCGCTGGTGGAAGCCCTGGATTCGGTGGCGGGCGCGACCGGCAGCATGGTGTACGGCCAAGCCATCCGCAAGATGCGCGATGACGTCGCGGTGGGCCACCAGTTGCACTTGGCGATGGGCCAGACCAACCTGTTTCCGAGCATGGTCACGCAGATGGTGTCGATCGGTGAAGAATCCGGCGCGCTCGACAAGATGCTGTTCAAGGTCGCCGAGTTCTACGAGGAAGAAGTCAGCAACGCGGTGGATTCGCTGGCCACCCTGCTGGAACCCCTGATCATGGTGATCATCGGCGTGCTGGTGGGCGGCATGGTGATCGCGCTGTACCTGCCAATCTTCAAACTGGCCGGCACGTTCTGAGCCGGAACACCCCTCTCCCGGCGGGAGAGGGGCAGGGGTGAGGGTACGAAGACGGTAATGCGTATCAAGCCGCCACTGCCCACACGAACGCGCAGTGTGGCGAAGCAACTACGCACACTTGGTACAAACGCCGAACAAGCGCTCTGGTTTCAATTGCGCGGTGGACGCTTATGCGGTTTGAAGTTTCGCAGGCAGCACCCACTTCCCCCTTACGTTGTGGACCTTTACTGCCACAGGCTGGGACGGGTGGTGGAGGTCGATGGATCGCAGCACACAACCCAACGGGATGAGACGCGCACCCGCGCATTGGCGCGCCAAGGGTTGGCCGTCTTGCGTTTTTGGGGATAATCAGGTCTTGCAGGAGATGGATTCGGTGCTTCAGACAATTCTTGACACTGCGCGAACCTGTACCCTCTCCCCCATCCCTTTCCCGCCGGGAGAGAGGCTTTGATAACCCTTTCGGCCGCATTTCCTGATTTTCCCTCCGCCGTCTGGATCGCCGCGGCCGGCGTGCTGGGCTTGATCGTCGGCAGCTTCCTCAACGTCGTGATCCTGCGCCTGCCCGCGCGCATGGAATGGTTCTGGAAGCGCGACGCACGTGAGATGCTGGAACTGGCCGGCGACGATGCACCTGCGCCGCCCGACATCGTGCGCAAGGGCTCGCATTGCCCGCACTGCAAGCATCCACTGGCACCGTGGGACACCATTCCGCTTGTGTCGTGGCTGCTGCTGCGCGGCCGCTGCCGCTACTGCAAGGCGCCCATTTCGATCCAGTATCCACTGGTGGAACTGCTGTGCGGCGCGGCCTGCGCCATCGTGGTGTGGCGCTTCGGGGTGACCTGGCAGGCGGGCGCCGGGCTGCTGTTCACGTGGTTCCTGATCGCCGCAGCCGGCATCGACTTTCGCACCCAGCTGCTGCCCGACTCGCTGACACTGCCGCTGCTGTGGCTGGG
>JAICHS010000235.1 GCA_025924775.1 Rhodanobacteraceae bacterium | reverse complement strand
ACGAAACCGGTGCCGAAGCGCTTGGCCAGCGCACTCAGCACGCGCACGCGCAAGCGCGGACGCGCCGGCGGCACCGCGACGCCCAGCTCGCCCAGGTGCGTTTCCCAGAACGCGGCGTTGGCGCGTTCGCCGTCGGCGATGCGCCGATACACGCGCGCCAGGCGCGGGTCGGTCGCAAGTTCGGCAAGCCGCGCGTACAAGGCTTCGTTGTCGCGCTCGACGCGCAGGTTGCGCAGACAACTACTGGCGTCGCTGCGGGTCATGGGGCCGTCACTTTCCGAACAGCTTCTTGAAGGCATTGTCGCTGAACCCGACGCTGACGGCGCCGGCATCGCGCACCACCACCGGGCGCCGGATCAGCGCCGGGTATTCCTTCAACAGCAACGTCCACTCCGGATCGCTGCCGGGGTTCTTGCGCTGCGGCAGCAAGTTGCGCCACGTTGTCGATGACTTGTTGACCAGCTTTTCCCAGCCACCCAGTTGTCGCGACCAATCCTTCAACGTGGCCGCCGGCACGGGGCTCGCGCGGTAATCGATAAAGGTGTAGGCCATGCCAAAACGATCCAGCCAGTTGCGTGCCTTGCGGCAGGTGTCGCAGCTGGGGAGCCCGTAGAGGATGACATTCGACATGCGATGACAGCTCCTGCCGTGTAGGCGCGCGCCTGCGCGCGATGGTCGCGTGCAGGCAGGCGCCTACGTTCTCAACAATTCATTGATCGATGTCTTTGCGCGGGTTTTCTCGTCCACGCGCTTGACGATGACCGCGGCGTACAGACTGTGCGAGCCGTCGGCGGCGGGCAGCGCGCCCGACACCACCACGCTGCCGGCCGGTACGCGCCCGTACGCAATGGTTTTGCTCGCGCGATCGTAGATGCGCGTGGACTGGCCGAGGTACACCCCCATGCCGAGCACGCTGCCGCGCTCGACGATCACGCCTTCCACCACTTCTGAACGTGCGCCGATGAAGCAGTCGTCCTCGACGATGGTCGGGTTGGCCTGCAACGGTTCCAGCACGCCGCCGATGCCGACGCCGCCGGAAAGATGCACGTGCGCGCCAATCTGCGCGCACGAGCCGACCGTGGCCCAGGTATCGACCATCGCGCCCGCGCCGACGTGCGCGCCAACGTTCACGTAGCTCGGCATCAGCACGGCGTCCTTGCCGATGAACGCGCCGCGCCGCACCAGCGCGCCCGGCACCACGCGCGCACCCGCGCTTCCGAACGCCGCCTCTCCGGCGCCGGCAAACCGCAACGGCAGCTTGTCGAACGCCGCCATCGGGCCGCCATCCATCACGCGCGCGTCGTGGGCGCGGAAGTACAGCAGGATCGCACGCTTCACCCATGGGTTGACGCGCCAGCCGCCCTGCCCATCGGGCTCGGCCACGCGCAACGCACCGGCTTCCAACGCGTCCATCACCGCGTCCAGCGTGGCGTGCAGCGCGCGCGCTTCCTGGCCGCCAAGCGTGATGCGCCGATCCCACGCCGCATCGATCAATGCTTCCAGCTCACGCATGCCCCGTCTCCGAACCTGCAGCCAGCATGCTGCCGGGCGCAAGGCGCTTCTGCAACGCTTCGCACAACGACTGCCGCAAGGCCTCGCCCAGTGGCGCGTTGCGGCTGTCGCTCAGCTCGAAGAAGTCCTCCACCTGGTCGCCGAACGTCGCAATGCGCGCATCGTGCACGCGCACGCCCACGTCCAGGAACGCTTGGGCAATGGCGACCAGCAGCCCTGGCCGGTCGCTGCAGGTCAGCGCCAGGCGTGTCAGGGCCTGGCCATCGTCGCCGCGAAAATCGACGCGGGGCGGGCGCTGGAAGTGGCGCAGGCGGCGATTGATGCTGCGGTGCGTGGGCTGGGTGCGCAGGGTCGCGGCACCCAGCACGCGCTCCAGCGCGCCACGCAGTTCCAGCGCACGCTCGGGCGACACCCGCGCCTGGGTGCCGCTGTCCAGCACCGTGAAGGTATCCAGCGCGCGGCCAGCGCGCGAGGCCATGACGCGCGCGGCGACCACATCCAGCCGCAGGCGGTCCAGCGTCGCCGCGACCGCCGCGAACACGCCGTCGCGGTCGGGCGTGCACACGAACACCTCGGTGCCGCCGCGCACGTCCGGCGGGCGCACCGCCACGACCGTGGCCGCGCCAGCGGCATCCAGCAGCGCGGCGACCTCCCACGCCAGCAGTTCCGGGCGCTGGCGCAGCAGCGCCGCATCCGGAAAGTTGTCCAGCACGGCGGTGGCAGCCACAACGTCGCGGCCCGCCTCGACCAGCAGGGCCAGCGTACGCGCATGCACTTCACGTACCCGCACCTCGGCCCGCGCCGGGCGTTCCAGGTCGCGCCGCAACACGTAGCGCGCGGCCACGTACAGATCGGCCAGCAGCCGGTCCTTCCAGGAATTCCACAGCTTCGGGCTGGTGCCGGCGATGTCGGCGATGGTCAGCAGGTACAGCATGTCCAGCCGCTCCCAATCGCCCACCTGCACCGCAAACCGGTGCACGACTTCCGGATCGGCGATGTCCTGGCGCTGCGCAGTGACGCTCATCAGCAGGTGCCAGCGCACCAGCCACGCGACTTCCTCGGTGTCGTCCTCGCCGAGGCCGAGGCTGTGGCAAAACGCACGCGCCTCGGTTTCGCCCAGCTTGGAATGGTCGCCGCCCCGGCCCTTGGCGATGTCGTGGAACAGCCCCGCCAACAGCAGCAGTTCCGGCTTGGCCAGGCGCGCGAACGCATCGCACGCAAGCGGCAGCGCGGCGCGCGCTTCCGGTTGCGCGTAGCGCGCGATGTTGCGCAGCACGCGCAAGGTGTGCTCATCCACCGTGTAGACGTGGAACAGGTCGTACTGCATGCGTCCGACCACGCGCGCGAAGGACGGCAGGATTGCCGCCAGCACGCCGTGCCGGTTCAGCGCATCCAGCACCCGCACCGCGTCGGCGCCGCGGCGCAGCAGCGCCAGCAGCGCGGCCAGCACCTCGGGGTTGCGCGACAGGCCCGTGCCGTGGACCACCAGCGCGTGTTCCACCGCGCGCATGGTGGCGGCGGTGATGCCCGCGCAGCCTGCGACATCGAAGCGCTTGGCAAACACCTCGATCAGGCCCTGCGGCTCGGCTTGCAGCCAGTCCGGATCGCGCAGTTCCAGCCGGCTGCCGCGCAGCACGAAGTGTGCATCCAGGTCGCGCGGCGCCGGCAGCGGGTGCAGGTGTTCCTGCAGGCGTTCCAGCAATTGAGTGAGCAGGCGTTCGGCCGCGCCGGCGGCGCGGAAATAATCCTGCATGAAGTGCTCGACCGCGTCGTTGCCGACGGTGTTGACGTCCTCGTAACCGAGGCGCGTGGCCAGCGCCCGCTGCCAGTCGAACAACAGACGCTCCTCGGCGCGCCCGGCTTCCAGATGCAGCCCGTAACGGTCGCGCCGCAACACCGCCCGCGCCGCCCGCAAAGCGTCGCGTTCGCTGACTTCCAACAGGCGCGCGCGAACCAACCCGTCCAGGTCGTCCACGCCGATCAGGCGCTTGCCAAGCCAGCGAATGAGATCGAGATTGCGCAGGCCGCCCGGCCCGTCTTTCAGGTCCGGCTCCAGATTGTGGGTGGTGTCGTCGTAGCGCGCGTGGCGATGCGCACGCTCTTCCAGCTTGGCGGCAAGGTAGGCATCGGCTGGCCACAGCGACGGGTCGTTGACCAGCGCGCGCAAGTCGCGCATGAACCGCTCGGCTCCCGCCAGCCGGCGCGCATCCAGCAGCGCGGTGAAGACGCCCACGTCCGCCGCGGCCAGCTCGCGGCACTGTGCCAGCGTGCGCACCGCCTGCCCCGGCTTCAGGCCGACATCCCACAGGCAGGCGAAGAACATTTCCAGCGTGCGCGCCAGCGCGGTGTCCGGGCCGGAATCGTGCAGCACCAACAGATCGACGTCGGAATACGGAAACAACAAGCCGTGCCCGAATCCGCCGACGGCAAACAATGCCGCCGCGCCGGTGTCGCCCACGCAAGCCGACCACGTGTGCGCGCACACCGTATCGACCACCGCCGCCCGCGCGTGCGCCAGCGCCGCCGCGTCCGCACCCTGTCGAAACGCCGCCGCCAAGGCGCGCGCGTGGTCATCCAGCAATTGCCGCAACGCCGCGCGCGCATCGCGCGACACCCCTGCCAGCGGCAGCGGCGGCGGCAGGCGCGGCGCCGGCGGAACAAGTGATTGCGGGCTGGTGTTCGGCGGCATCGATGCGGCTTTCGCGGAAAGTCAGGCCATGGAAGGCCGTTCTGATGCCCCCAGACTACCCGAGCATCAAGCCACAAGAACCTCGAACGAAACAGCGATCAGGGACGATCGCAAAAATAAAGTCAGGCCATGGAAGGCCGTT
>JAICHS010000234.1 GCA_025924775.1 Rhodanobacteraceae bacterium | reverse complement strand
GTCCGCGATCGGTGCCGCGGCGCGCGCGCCGTGCGCCGGATCGCCGTTCCAGCAATACGCCAGCGCCACCACGCGTTGGCCGTGCGCTTCGACCGGCAGGAACGGCAACGGCGGCGCGGTGGTGAAGACCAGCATCGCGGTCAGTGCGTCGGGCGCGGCCGGCGTGGACGCGCGAAACGCGCGCAACAGCGCGGGTGCGGCGTCCAGGCGATGGAACACCACGCCGGCATTGACCTCGCCCACCGGATGCAGCCGGCAAGCGAAACGGGTGACCACGCCCAAGCCCCCGCCGCCGCCGCGCAAGCCCCAGAACAGATCCGCATGCTGCTTTTCGTTGGCCGTGACACTGCGTCCGTCGGCCAGCACGACCTCGGCTTCGAGCAGATTGTCGACCGCGAGGCCGCAGCCCCGCATCAGCCAACCGACGCCACCGCCGAGCATGTAGCCGCCGACGCCGGTGGTCGAAACGAAGCCACCGGTGGTGGCGAGTCCTTGCGGTTGCGTCGCGGCATCCACTTCGCGCCACAGGGCGCCGCCCTCGACACGCACGACGCGCGCGGGTGCATCGACGTCCACGCGATTCATCGCGCCCAGGTCCAGCATCAGGGCATCGTCGCGGACCGCCAATCCGGCCACGTTGTGGCCGCCGCCGCGCACCGTCATCGGCACGTGTTCGCGCGCGGCGAATTTCGCCGTCGCGGCGACATCTTCGGCATCCAGGCATCGCGCGATCGCCAGCGGATGCCGGTCGATCGCGCCGTTCCAGACGTGGCGGCGCGTTTCGTAGTCGTTGTCGCCCGGCAGCAACAATGTGCCCCGGAGCGCGGCGGCCAGTTCATCCCAGGGGGACGTGCGCGTGCGGCTGGGTCCGGCAGACATGACTGCATTCCTTCCGTCCGCAAAGTCGATGCGTGGCGCACTATACCCGTGCGGCCGGCGGCGGTCGTGATGGAGATGGGGTGATTTCGTTAGGGCTCGGGATGCGACCCGCTAAGGTATGCGCCATGTTCGTCGACGTGCCCAGCCGCCAGCATGCGCACCCGCGCTGGGTGACCCCGGTGCTGGTGGTCGCCTGCGTGGCTTGTTACCTGTGGCTGATGTTGTCGGCGGCGCCGACACGCAACGCCTTGCTGGGCGACTGGGGCACGGTGCCGGGACGCTTGTTCCAGCACGGCCAACTCCTCAGCGCCCAGTTGTGGCTGCGCCCGTTCACGTCGCTGTTCATGCACGCCGACTGGGTGCACCTGCTGGGCAACATGCTGTTCCTGGTGATCTTCGGCCTGCCCGCGGAACGCGCGCTCGGCTCGCGACGCTTCCTGTTCCTGTTCCTCATCGGCGGGGCATTCGCCAACCTGGTCGGCGCGTGGACCTTGTCGGGCCAGTTGCGGCCGATCATCGGCTGCAGCGGCGCGGTGTCGGCGACGCTGGGCGCCTATCTCGCACTGTTTCCGCGCGCGCACCTGGGATTGGTGTTGCCGCTGGGGCTGTACCTGCAATTCATCCGCGTGCCCGCCGCGCTGCTGATCGGCATGTGGGTGCTGCTGCAGTTGCTGTTCACGTGGGCGGGACCCGGTTTCGGCGCCGTGGTGTGGTGGGCACACCTTGCCGGCTTCGGCTTCGGCATCGTGTTCGCACTGGTATCGCGCGGCGCGGTGGAACGTCGCCTGCGCAGGCAGAGTTATTGAATCAAGCCGCTACGCGTGGGCGCGCGAGCGCGGCATGCGCAAAGCGTTCCAGCAGCAAACGCGCGGCCTCGGTTTCGCGGACGCCGGCGAGCAAGGCGTCGGGATCGAACCCTTCTTCGCGCAAGGTCTCGGCGCGCGCTTCGATGTAGGCGCGCATGAACCCGGGCGTGAATTCGGGATGGAATTGCGAGGACAGCGCGTTCGGCGCATAGCGCAGCAACTGGTGCGGATCGCGTTGCGAGCGCGCCAGGACCTCCGCGCCGCGTGGCGGTTCCAACACCGATTGCCGATGCGTCGTCTGCGCGGGGAACGAAAGCGGCAACTCCTGCGAGCCGGTCGTTTCCGCGAGCCGCTGAATGGATTCGGTGCCGATTTCGCGGCCCGCGGGCAGCCAGCCGACGGTGCCGCCCAGCGCATGCGCCATCAATTGGTGGCCGTAGCACACGCCGAACAACGGCGTCGCCGCATCCATCGCGTCGCGGATCCAGCCGGCCGTGTATTCGCTCCAGGCCGCGCGTTCGGTGACCATCGCGGCTGAGCCGGTGATGACCGCGCCCGGCACGTCGTGCGGATCAGGCAGCCTTTCGCCTGCATCGACGCGCACCACGCGCATCTGCGTGGAATCGATGCGCATGGCCGCGCGGAACCAATCGGCGAAGCCGCCGAAGCGTGCGACGAGCGCATCCGGCGCTTCGCCGGTCTGGATCAACAACAAGGGGAGCATGGGATGTTCGGCAGTCGGGCTGTGCGCAGCATAGCCGCAACGCGCACCATCACGCAGCCGGCAGCACCGACAGCACTTCCTCGACGGTGGTGAGCCCACGGCGGACTTGCGTGGCCGCGGAAATCCGCAGCGGTTGCATGCCCTCTTCCAGCGCGAATCCGGTGAAGCCCGCAAGATCGAGTTGCGGCGTCACCATGCCGCGCAAGCGCGGACTGACCGTCATCATTTCGTATACGCCGGTGCGGCCCAGGTAGCCGGTATTGCGGCATTCGAGGCAGCCCACCGGTTTGTACACTTCGGCGGGTGGCGGGATCACCCAGCCGCGCGTCAGCACCGACCAGGTTTGCGGATCCTGCCTCGCCTTGACCTTGCAATGCGGGCACAGCGTGCGCACCAGGCGCTGCGCGACGACGCCCGACAGCGTGGACTGGATCAGGTAGTGCGGCACGCCGAGATCGAGCAGGCGCGTGATCGCGGACGGTGCGTCGTTGGTGTGCAGCGTCGAGAGCACGAGATGCCCGGTGAGCGACGCCTGCACCGCCATCTGCGCGGTTTCGAGGTCGCGGATCTCGCCGACCATGATGATGTCGGGGTCTTGCCTCAACAATGTGCGCACGCCGGCCGCGAAATCGAAATCGATCGCCGGCTGTACCTGCGACTGGTTGAACTCCGGCGACACCATTTCGATCGGATCTTCGACCGTGCACACGTTGAGTTCCGGCCGCGCGAGGTGTTTCAGCGTGGAATACAGCGTGGTGGTCTTGCCCGAACCGGTCGGGCCCGTCACCAGCACGATGCCGTGCGGACGCTCGACCATGCCGCGCCAGGTTTTTTCTTCATCGTCCGAGAAGCCAAGCTGCGCAAATTGCTTGACCACGATGTCGGGATCGAAGATGCGCATCACGATCTTCTCGCCGAACGCGGTCGGCATCGAGGAAATGCGCAGCTCCACTTCGCGACCACCGGCCGAACGGGTCTTGATGCGGCCGTCCTGCGGGCGGCGTTTTTCGGCGACATCCAATCGCGCGAGGATCTTGATGCGCGCGGTCACCGCCGTCATCACCGCGGGCGGCAACTCGAACACCTTGTGCAGGATGCCGTCGATGCGGAAACGCAGTTGCGCGGCTTCGCGGCGAGGTTCCAGGTGGATGTCGGATGCGCGCTGCTCGAACGCGTATTGCAAAAGCCAGTCGACGATGTGGACGACGTGGCGGTCATCGGCGCCGATTTCGCCGGACTTGCCGAGTTCCAGCAACTGCTCGAAGTTCAGGATCGCCGAGCCGTCCACGGAGTCTTGCCCGGCCTCGCGCGCCTTCGCGATCGAGCGCTGCACGCCGTAGAACTCCATCAGGTAACGATGGACGTCGAGCGGATTCGCGACCACGCGCTTCACTTCGCGGCGCAGCATCTGTGAGAGGTCCGCGGCCCAGCGATTGTCGAACGGTTCGGCGCTGGCGAACGTCACCGCGCCACGCTCGACCGCGACCGGCAGGATTCGGTGGCGCTGCGCATAGGCCTGGCTGACGGCCTGCGTGACCGCGGCCGCGTCGATCTTCATCGGATCGATCTTGAGGTACGGCAGCCCGGCTTTTTCGGCCAGCCACACGGTCAGCGACTCCACCGTCAGCGGCTTGCCGGGATCGGAACGGTTTTCGGGTTTGGCGCTGGCGATCACCACCAGCGGATGCAGTTCGACCGCGCCGCGACCCGCGCGGCTGGAGTTGCGGATGTGCTTGGCATCTTCGGCCGCCAGCAGTCCGTCGGCGATCAGCGCGGCCAGCACCTCGCCCAGCTCCAGACGACCGCTGCGGCCGATCAACGTGGTCGAATTGGGGTTTGCCGCCATTGCCTGCCCCGCTGCGGAAAAACGAGGCGCGATCCGTGTCGAATGGGCCTCGCAGCTATACTAGCGCGCTTTGTTTGCGACACCGGGGATTGGG
>JAICHS010000233.1 GCA_025924775.1 Rhodanobacteraceae bacterium | reverse complement strand
TGCGTCGCTTCGACGAAACGCTGTTTCACTTCCTCGTACAACGATGCGTGGATCAGGATCCGCTGCACCTTGATGCAGCTTTGCCCGGATTGATAGAAGCTGCCCGAGATCAGCCGTTCGACCACGAAGTCCAGGCGCGCCCGCTGGTCCGCATCCACGACGCATGCCGCGTTGCCGCCCAGTTCCAGCACCACCTTCTTCCGACCCGCGCGCGCCTTCAGTTGCCAGCCGATCTGGCCGCCGGTGAACGACAGCAACTTCAGGCGCTCGTCCGTCACGAACGGGTCGGCATCCTCGATGTTGCAGGGCAGGATCGAGAACGCGCCTTTCGGCAGGTCGGTCTCGGCCAGCACCTCGCCGATGATCAACGCGCCGATGGGTGTGCGTTCGGACGGTTTCAGCACGAACGGGCAACCGGCCGCGAGCGCGGGGGCGACCTTGTGCGCGACCAGGTTCAGCGGGAAGTTGAACGGCGTGATGAACGCGCACGGCCCCAGTGGCACGCGCTTGACGAAGCCGCGGTAGCCCTGGGTGCGTGCGGAAATCTCGAGGTTCACGATCTCGCCGTCGAGGCGCGTGGATTCGTCGGCCGCGATGCGGAAGGTATCGATCAGGCGTTCGGCTTCGCCCTCGGCGTCCTTGATCGGTTTGCCGGCCTCCACGCACAACGCGTAGGCAAGCTCGTCCTTGCGCTGGCGCAGACTCGTCACGCAATGTTCCAGCACGGCGCGCCTCTGGTACGGCTTCAATGCAGCCATGGGTGCGGCGGCCTTGGCCGCGGCGCCGATCGCGGCGTCGATGGCCTTGGCATCGGCCAGCGCGACGCGCGTCGCGACCTTGCCGGAATATTTGTCCAGCACCGGCAGGTCGGTGTTGGGCGCGACCGGCTGGTTGGCCAGGTAGTAGGGGTAGCGGTTTTGCAGTCTGGGTTTGCCTGGCATTCCAGCGTTCCTGGTTGCTTGACTGGCCGAAGCTACGCCAAAACGCGTCAAGGTTGCGTGTCGGCCGCATTCACCTTGAGCGCGAGCTCGCCGTCGGCCAGTTTCGCGCGGAGGCTTGCACCGGGCGCGACCGCGCGTACCGAACGCAGTACCGTGCCGGTCTCGTCGAACAGGATCGCGTAGCCGCGCTTGAGCACGTCCAGCGGGCTCACCGCGTTCAAGGCGCGGGCGAGCGCTTCCATCCGCTCCTGCCGGCGTTCGTTGCCGAGTTGCCAGGCCGCGCACAGGCGCCGCTGCAGGTCTGCGGTGTGTTGCAGCGCGGGTTCGATGCGTGCCTGCGGCGATTGCGCCAGCAGGCGCATGCGGGCCTGCGCCAGCCGCGCGCCGGCGCGTTCCCGGGTCAGCGCGTGCGCGCGCAGCAGCCGCGCGTGCAGGGCCGCCATGCGTTCGCCGCCGGCGGCCAGCCGTTGCCGGGGGCGTTGTGCGTTGAGCCGCGCGGCCAGCTGGTCCAGCGCCTGTGTGGCGTTGCGCCCGCGGCGCAGCCAATGGTTGCGCACGTTCGCCGCCGCCTGCGCGAGCGTGCGCGCCAGCGCGTCGCCGTCGGGCAGGATCAATTCCGCCGCGGCCGAGGGCGTGGGCGCCCGCAGGTCGGCGACAAAGTCGCTGATGGAAAAATCGATCTCGTGCCCGACCGCCGACACGACGGGTACCGGGCTGGCCGCGATCGCGCGCGCGACGCCCTCGTCGTTGAACGCCGCGAGGTCTTCCAGCGAACCACCGCCGCGCGTCAGCAGCAGCACGTCGTAGCGCCCCGCCGCGCCGGCCCGACGCAGCATCGTCGCGATCTGCGCGGGCGCTTCGGTACCTTGCACCAGCACCGGCAGCACCTCGATGGCGGTCAGCGCGAACCGGCGGCGCGCCACCGACAACACGTCGCGGATCGCCGCGCCGCTGGCCGAGGTGATGACGCCTATCCTTTGCGGGAACGCGGGCAGCGTGCGCTTGCGCGCCGCGTCAAACAGGCCCTCCGCCTGCAGCCTGGCCTTCAATTGCTCGAACGCGCGCCGCAGCGCACCTTCGCCCGCGTCTTCCAGCTGCTCGACGATCAGCTGGTAGCTGCCGCGCGCCTCGTACAGGCTGACCCGCGCGCGTGCCAGCACCTTCGTGCCGTTGCCGGGCCGGAACCGCAGCCGCGCGTTTTCGCGCGCGAACATCGCGCAGCGCACCTCGGCCGCGGCGTCCTTCAGCGAAAAGTACCAGTGCCCGGAGGCCGCGCGCACGAAATTGCTGATTTCGCCCTCAATCCAGATCATCGGCAGCGCGCCTTCGATCAGCTCGCGCACCAGCCGGTTGAGCGCGGAGGGCGTCAGGATCCTGCGTGGATCGGATGGGGCGGCTTCAACGGCCATCTTGCGTGTCGGCTGGCGAACGGGAACCGGCAGTGTCGCATGCATGGCTGCGCCGGGCCTGCCGCCGATGCCGTTGCAGGCGTACCCAGCGTGCGGCCAGGCTGACCGCGATCCACAGGGCCAGCGCCGCCAGCGGCCACGCCAGCACGCGTGGCCACCAGGCCGCGATCGCGGCGACGGCCAGCAGCAACGCGGCGCCACCCAGCAGCGGCCGGGTTTCCGCATCGGTCAGCACGCGGCGGTTGCCCAGGGCCGCGCTCAGCGTGGTGGCCATGCGCATCGCACCCACCGCGCCGCGACCCGCGCTGCCGTGGCCATGCAGCCCGTGGCGGGGCGGCGGCGTGGCCGGGCGTGCGTGATGTCGCCGCGACAGCACGATTTCGGTCGCGTGTTCCAGGTCTTGCTGGTACTGCGCGGCCAGTTGCTGCACGAACCTCGTGTTCTCGATCGCCACGTCGATTTCGCAGTTGCCGAGCCAGCTGGCGAGGTTGAGGTTGGTGGACCCCACGCGGGCCCAGCGGTCGTCGGCCACCGCGGTCTTGGCGTGCAGCATCGGGCCGTTCCATTCGAACACGCGGATGCCGGCTTCCAGCAGCGCGCGGTAGCCGGTGCGCGAGAGCGCCGCCACCACCGGAATGTCGGACGCGCCGGGCACCAGCAGCCGCACATCCACGCCGTCCTGCGCCGCATTGATCAGCGCGCTGACGTACGGCGCGGCGCCGATGAAGTACGCGTCCGTCAGCCACAGCCGCTGGTGCGCCAGCGCCGCCACCATCTGATCGAGCCGGTAGGTGCCGGTGCTGGCGGGTTGGGTGGCGATCACGCGCAACTCGACGTCGCCCGCTGGTGCGATGGCTTCGGGCAAGGTCAGCGTGTCGGCCGGAAGCGGTTCCCCCAGTGTCGCCCAGGTTTCCGCGAATGCGTGCTCCAGGTCGGCGATGGCCGGGCCCCTCAGCGCGATGCCGGTGTCGCGCCAGGGGTCGCGTCCGCGCGCGGGATCGCCCAGCCAGGCGGCACTGACGCAGACGCCCGATACGAAGCCGATTCGGCCGTCCACCGTCAACAGCTTGCGATGGTCGCGGTTGATCCAGCCGAACGGGCTCAGCGGGTCGAACGGGTTGAAGGTGCGCACCACGCCGCCGGCGTCGCGCAGGGGTTGCCAGAAGCGCGCGCGTGATTGCCCAAGGCAGCCCATCCAGTCGTGCAGCACGCACACTTGCACGCCCGCGCGGGCGCGCTCGGCCAATGCCGAGATGAATTCGCGGCCGGTCGAGTCATCCCGGAAAATGTAGTTTCCGAACAATATTTTGTGCTGCGCACCTGCAATGGCTTCGAGCCATGCGTCGAAGTTGGCACGGGCATCGATCAGCAGGTCCACGCGATTGCCGGCCGAGAGCGGAGCGCCGGCGGCACGCGTCAATGCCTGTTCGGCCCGGGTGTGGAAGCTGGGGTGATGCGACTGGCGCGGCTCGTGCATGCGGGTTTCCATCGGCCCATGTTCGGCCAGTGGTGGACGAGGTTCAAGGTTAGAATGCCGCGGATTGCAATGCGCGTGTATGAACGCGGAAACCCCTGGGGCAAGGTCGACCCGGATGGATGCTTACCAACGCCTGGTCGATGACCTGCCCCCGCGCCGGCCGGAAGGCCGCACGCGGCGTGTCAGCGAGAAAGTCGTGCGCGCCGCCGTGGCGGGCGTGCCGCTGGCCAATCCTGCGCAGGCGCTGCCCGAGTTGGAGCGCCTGCTGGACGGCATGCTCGCGGGGACGTGGTCGGGGGGTGAACGGATTGCGGCGTTGGCGCATTTGCAGCGCCCCGTCACCAGCCTCGCGCAGGGCATCGAGCGGCAACTGGGCATCGAGGCCCACCCGCTGCCGGCCGCCAGCGCCGAGCGCGCTGTCACCGCGCAACGGCTGGAGTGGAAGCTGGCGTGCAACTATGCCGCCGGTGTGCACGAGTTGTGTGCACCCGCGGGCAAGCCCCCGATGTTCAAGGGCAAACTGGCCGCCAGCG
>JAICHS010000232.1 GCA_025924775.1 Rhodanobacteraceae bacterium | reverse complement strand
GCGGTCGGCAGCATCGCCATCTCCGGCGCGCCGTGCAGCAACTCGACGCTTTCGGTCTCGATCAGTGCGTTCAGCACGAAGGCGCTGCCGGTCTCGCGCTGGCACCAGTGGCAATGGCAGCAATGCACGAACAGCGGCGTACGCGTGAGTCGATAGCGTACAAACCGGCAGTCGCAACCACCCTCAAAGGTCTCGGTAGAAGTCATCGGCATGCCTCGCATGCTGCCGCGATAATTCCTGCCGCCATTCCGGACGCGATGCAGGGTATCGCGATCTGGAGTCCAGCGTCTTTCCCGATATACCGAAACGGCGCTGAATCCCGGGGTCCGCCTCCCGACAAAACCGGGAAACGGAGCCGGAATGACGCGCTGAATTATCGCGCCGCAAACAGCGCGTTCAAATCGTCCTCGTCGAACTTCAGGCGATCGCGCGTGCCGCCACCTTCCAGCACCGCCCGCGCCAGTTCCGCCTTGCGCGCCTTCAAATCCTCGATGCGCTCCTCGACGGTATCGGCGCAGATCAGGCGATACACGAACACCGGTTTGTCCTGGCCGATGCGGTACGCGCGGTCGGCGGCCTGGGTTTCGGCGGCCGGGTTCCACCACGGGTCGTAGTGGATCACCGTGTCCGCGGCCGTCAGGTTCAGGCCCACGCCGCCGGCCTTGAGCGACAGCAGGAACAACGGCACTTCGCCTTCCTGGAACTTGCGCACGGGTTCGGCGCGATCGCGGGTGTCACCGGTCAGCGTGACGTAGGGCAGGTGCCAGCGGTTCAATTCGCGCGCGATCAGCGCCAGCATCTCGGTGAACTGGCTGAACAGCAGCACGCGTCTACCCTCGCTCAAAAGGGCCGGCAACATGTCCATCAGCAGTTCCAGTTTGGCCGACTCGCGCACGCCGCGCGCCGATTCCAGTTTCACCAGGCGCGGATCGCAGCAGGTCTGGCGCAGCTTCAACAGCGCATCCAGCACGATGATGCCGCTGTGTTCGAAGCCGCGCTGACGCACCACTTCGCGCACCTCCTCACCCAGCGAAACGCGCAGCGCATCGTAGAGTTCGCGCTGCTTGCCCGACATCACCACCCGGCGCGCGATCTCGGTCTTGCCGGGCAATTCCTTGACGACCTGCACCTTGGTGCGGCGCAGGATGAACGGTGCGATGCGGTGGTTCAGGCGTGCCTGGCACTCGGCGTCGGCTTGGCGCTCGATGGGAATGCGGTAGTGGCGGCGGAACGAGCCCTCGTCGCCCAGCAACCCAGGCACGGCCAGGTCCACCTGCGACCACAACTCGCCCAGGTGGTTTTCCAGCGGCGTGCCGGTCATGCACACGCGCCGCTTTGAGGCTATCGACAACAGCGCGCGGCGCGCCTGCGTGCGCGGATTCTTGACCTGCTGCGCCTCGTCCAGCACCACCAGCGCGAACGGTTGTTCGCGCAACACCGAAAGGTCGCGCGGCAGCAGCGCGTAGCTGGTCAGGATCACGTCGTTGCCGGCCAGGCGGTCGAAACTCTTGACGCGTTCGGGGCCGTGCAGGGTCAACACCTTCAGCGACGGCGCGAAACGTTCGGTTTCCGCCTGCCAGTTGGGGATCAGGCTGGTCGGCGCGACGATCAGCGCAGGCTGCGTCAGTGCCGAGTTCTGCTTCAGCGCCAGGATGTGCGCCAGCATCTGCACCGTCTTGCCAAGGCCCATGTCATCGGCCAGCACGCCACCCAGGCCCGCTTCGGCCAGGGCATTCAACCAGCGCAGGCCCTCGCGCTGGTACGGGCGCAATTCACCCACCAGGCCCGCGGGCACCGCGTCCGAGGCGTGCACCGCGGCCTCGCGCAGCCGCGTGGTGAAGCCGGTCAAGTCTTTCGGCGCATCCAGCTTGCCGTTCTTCGGCAACGCGTTTTCGAATTCCTCCAGCCGGCCCGCCTGCACCCGCGGCAGGCGCAACTTGTCGCGCGGATGCGCCAGGTATTCCGCCAACGGCGCCAGCAATTTGCGCAGCGTCGCCAACGGCACGGCGACGCGGCGCCTGTCATCGACGGGTGCGTACCACACCGCGTCCCTGGTCTCGTTTTCGGGCGGGGTCAACGCCAGCGTGCGCTCGGACAGCGCGCGCGCGACGGTCGGCAGCAGGTTCACGCGCTTGCCTTCGACCTCGATGCCCATCTCGAATTCGAACGCCTCGCCACCGTCGTCGACGCGCGCGACGCCGTACCAGCGCGGCGGGCCTTCCAGCACCTCGAACGGGAAGCTCGGCGCGTACTCGACCAGGAACCCTTCCTTCTCCAGTTTTTCGCGCAGACCCAGCCAGCGCGCGGGCGTGTTGACCTCCAGTGCCCCCGCGTAGCCCTTGCCCGGAAACACCCACGCGTCCTCGGGCAACGTGTCGGCCATGTCCCACGGCAGGCCTTCGCAGTCGACGGCGGGCGCAAGGCCAAAGCCTTCCAGCCGCTCCATGGTCGCCAGTTCCTCCGCGCGCTTGCGCACGATTTCGGTGAGCTTGCCGTTGCGCACGCGCCGCACCGTGGCCTCGCCACCGCGTCCGGGCAGGCGCTCGCCGCCGTAATCGAACGCGAGCCGCGCGTACGCCAGCGGCGGCGTACCCGCGCCGATCCGTGCGTGCCGGGTCAGGGCCTGGAACACCATCGCCGGCTTGGGCGCCAAATTGGAACGCTGCACCGCGGCGAACGCCTGCGGCAACGGAATGCGCGCCGCCCACGGCGAGCCCGCGACCCGCATCGCCAGCGCCTCGGCGTGTTCGGGCGCCAACGGGGGCGCGTCGATCAGTGCCGCCTCGGCGGCATCGCCATCCAGCGGCCCCAGTTCCGCGCGTTCCGGATCGAGATACCAAAGGCCCCCGACATGGACCAGTCGCTGGTGCGCGGGCAGCTTCGGCAGCAGCCGCTGGCGGCCATCGCGCTCCAGTTGCCAATCCCATTCCAGCGGCCGCGGCTTGCCCAGCGCCAGGCGCAGGCCCGCGACCCCACCCAGCAATGCGGGTGCCTGCTGCAGGATTTCGCGCAACAGCACATCACCAAAGGTACCCGCAAGCTGTGCGTAGGTCCGCCCTTTGCGCCGGGTTTGCGGCAGGCCCAGCACGCTGGCAGCCAGGCGCGCTTTCGCTTCCGGCAGCGCGGCGCCCAGCAGCTGCCTGGAATCCAGCGGCACCGCGCGACCCAGCCGGCCGTGCGCCACCGTCTCCAGCAGGACCGGCGCCAATTCGATGCGCGAAAAGGCGGGATCGCCCTGCAGCAATTCCAGCAGAAAGCCCAGAGTCTGGGGATGTTCCGGGGATGCGGACGCAGTGCCGGACGCGTCAATCAGGCGCGACCACACCACCGGCAAGGCCACGCCAGTGGGTTTTGTGACGGGCGCCGCGAGGGGCTCTTCGCTCTGGTTGCTGCGGTGTTGCATCCGCGAATGGTCCGGGACTTAAAAAGCTCAAGCATAGCGCAGTCTGTACGGCCGTTCCCGATCGCCGCGTCACCGAGCCGCGGGGCTCCAGGCTGCACTCGAACTCGCCGCCAGCGAAACCCTGATCTTTGCGCGCCATCCCGGCTCGCGCCGGAATGACGAAGCCCGTATCGACCAGAGAACGCTTAACCGAACAGGTTTTCCGGGTATTCCGGCTTGCGCTCGCGGGCCAGCAGGGAATGCAGCGCAGCGGTGGGCGTCATCTCGCCGTGCAAAACCGCCTGCACGTGTTGCGAGATCGGCAGGTCGAGGTCGTGCCGAGCGGCCAGCCGCATCACTTCGTCGGCCGTAACCGCGCCTTCCACGACTTGCCCGATGTCGGCCAGCGCCTGCGCGAGTGGCACGCCGCGGCCCAGCGCGAAGCCGAACCGATGGTTGCGCGAGAGTTCGCCGGTGCAGGTCAGCACCAGGTCGCCCAGCCCCGCCAGGCCCATCAGCGTTTGCGGCTTGGCTCCCAGCGCAGCGCCGAGGCGCAGCATCTCGTTCATGCCGCGGGTGATCAACCCGGCACGCGCGTTCAGACCCAATTGCATGCCGTCGGCCACGCCGGTCGCAACCGCCAGCACGTTCTTCATCGCGCCGCCCAATTCGGCACCCAGGACGTCGTTGCCGGTGTAGGCGCGAAACGCATGGCTGTGCAGCAGCTCCGCGACGCGGTGCGCAAACGGATCCGAATCCGAATGCACGGTGATGGCGGTGGGCATGCCGGCCGCGACCTCGCGCGCGAACGACGGTCCGGTCACCACCGCCGCCGGCGTGCCCGGCAGGCATTCGGCCACCAGCTCATGCAGGAAACGCCCGGTACCGGGCTCGAAACCCTTGGTCGCCCACGCGCAGCCGGCCGTGGCCGGCAGTAGCGGCGCGGCGTCGACCAGCATCTGACGAAAGGCGTGGCTGGGCACG
>JAICHS010000231.1 GCA_025924775.1 Rhodanobacteraceae bacterium | reverse complement strand
GCCGTCGAGATCGAACAGCGATCCGACCACCAGGTGCCTGCCATCGGGCAACACGTAGATCGGCAACTCGCGTCCCTGGTACCTGCCGACGAAACCCCTGAAGCCTTGCGGCGCTTCCAGCGAGCCGGTGATTTCGACGCCATTGGCGCCCAGCGCACGCTGCACCACGGAGGCATTCGCCGCGGGTGCGGTGGCGGCGCTCGCCGGTGCGGACGCCGCGTGGCCGGATGGCGTGCCGGCCGGCGCGCAGGCGGATACCAGCAGGGTGGCAAGCAGCGTGAACAGGGTTTTCATGGTGTCGCGGATTCCTTGGTGGGCGTGGGAGCGGGCGGGATGCGCAGCAGGTGTTCGGCCAGTGTCGCACGCGAAAGCGGGCCGACCTGCGTGTCCACAAGGCGACCATCAGTGCCGATGAACAGGGTGGTGGGGTAGCCCAGGGCGCGATAGTCGCGGCTGAGCAGGCCGTCGGGGTCCAGCAGCACATGGCGCGGGTCTAGCGCTTCGCGTTGCAGGTACGCCCGCACGCTGGCTGCGGGTTCGCCCTGGTCCACGAACACGAAGCGCGCGCCGGGTGTTGCATGGCTGGCCTTGACCAGCATCGGCATTTCGCGGCGGCACGGGCCACACCACGTCGCCCACAGGTTGACCACCAGCGGCTGGCCGGCGAAGGCCGCCAAGGTGGTGGGCGTGCCATCGAGGTCGCGCAGCGTGGCCTGCGACAGCGGCGGGTGCGAGCCCGTTCGCAGCAGGCCCGCGGTGAACACCGTGAACGCTGCGACCGCCACCCCGGCCGCAATCACGGCAGGCAGGGCGCGCCGCAACCGCGGGCGGCGCCACACCACGATTGCCAGCGCCACGGCCAGTGCGATGCAACCCGCGACCAGGCTGAACCCGTGGTCGCGGATATCCACGACGCTCCACCACGGGGAGGTGCGGTAGTCGGGCCACCACCGCACGACGTACGCGGCGCGCGCCACCAGCAACGCCACCAACAGCAGCCACCACAGCGGGGCGTCAGCGTCGGCGTGGCCGCGCCGACGCAGGAACGTGGCCACGGCACTGGCGGCCAGCCAACCCAGCACAATGGCAATGATGCCCACGGGGAACACCCATGGGCCGAGTGATATGGCCGTCATCTGATCGTATAACCCGCGCCAGCGTACATGGCCGGGGCTGGACCGTTCAACGCCGGCCGCACTTGCGCTGAACGGCGTGCGCGGCAAACTCGCATCGCCGCTGCGAGTGTGCTACCAATGGCGGCTTGCCAGTCCACCAGACCCGGGTAACCGTGATGTCCGCAGCGTTGCAGCCAGGCAACGAGTCCCGGCGTACCGCCACCGATGACGTGGAGGCGCGTGTTTGCGGCCTGCTGGTGGAGCGCGGCCGGTTGAAGGAAGAAGACCTCGCGCGCACCGAACGCCTGCTGGCCGAAGCGCCGGAAACACGCCTGACCGCGTTGTTGGCCCGGTTGGGGCTGGTGTCCGAGCGCGATCTGGCCGAAGCCTGGGCCGAGACGCTGCGCCTGCCGCTGCTGGCGGCCAAGGACGCGCCCGACGCGCCTCCGGAAACCGCGCTCAGCGTGCGCTTCATGAAGCAGTACCACACTGTTCCCGTCGCGGAGTCCGACGCGGGGCTGCAACTGGCGACGGCGGATCCAGGCGACGCGTATGTGACGCACGCCGTGCAGTTGGCGTGTGGCCGGCCGGTGTCGCTGGTGGTCGCGGCGCGTTCGGAAATCGACGATTTGATCGAGCGCTGGTTCGGCACGGGCCGCAGCGCGCTCGGCACCATCGTCGAAGGCCTGGAAGGCGAGGGCGGCGAGGCGGCCGGCGACGACGACATCGAGCACCTGCGCGACCTTGCGTCCGAAGCGCCCGTCATTCGCCTGGTGAATCTTTTGATCCAGCGTGCGGTGGAAGCGCGCGCCTCGGACATCCACATCGAGCCGTTCGAAAATCGCCTGAAGGTGCGCTACCGCATCGACGGCGTGCTGCACGAAGTCGAGGCACCGCCGGCCAGCTCGACCGCCGCCGTGATTTCACGCGTCAAGATCATGGCGCGGATGAACATCGCCGAGCGCCGCCTGCCGCAGGATGGCCGCATCATGCTGCGCGTCCAGGGCAAGGAGCTGGACCTGCGCGTGTCGTGCATCCCGACCAGCTTCGGCGAATCGGTGGTGATGCGCATCCTCGACCGCGGCAGCGTGGTGCTGGATTTCGATTCGCTGGGATTCGACGCGCACACCCTGCCGTCGTTCCTGCACGTGCTGGAGCAACCCCACGGCATCCTGCTGGTGACCGGGCCGACGGGTTCGGGCAAGACCACCACGCTGTACACCGCGCTGTCGAAGATCAACACGCCCGACCGCAAGATCATCACGGTCGAGGATCCGGTCGAGTACCAGATCGAAGGCATCAACCAGATGCAGGTGAAGCCGCAGATCGGGCTGGATTTTGCCGGCGCGCTGCGTTCGATCGTGCGTCAGGACCCGGACGTGATCATGATCGGCGAGATGCGCGACCTGGAAACCTGCAAGATCGCGATCCAGTCCGCGCTGACCGGACACCTGGTGTTGTCCACGCTGCACACCAATTCCGCGGCCGGGGGGTTGACGCGCCTGTTGGACATGGGCGTCGAGGATTACCTGATCGCGTCCACCGTCAACGCGATCATGGCGCAACGCCTGGTGCGCAGGCTGGACCCGACCAGTGCCGAGGTCTACGAGCCGTTGCCCGAGATGGTGGCCGAACTTGGCCTCGACCAGCTCACCGACCAGCGCCCGCTGCGCCTGTATCGCGCGCGGCCTTCGGCGGACAACCCCAGCGGATTCCGTGGGCGGCTGGCGATCATCGAACAGTTGACGATGAACGATGCGCTGCGACGGCTGCTGATGCAGCATGCCGATGCTTCTGACATCGAGCGCGCGGCGCGCGCCAGCGGCATGCACACCATGTACGAGGATGGCCTGCGCAAGGCGCTGGCGGGCATGACCACGATCGAAGAAGTCTTGCGCGTGACGCAGGAGGAATAACGTGCCCGCGTTCCGCTACAAGGCCGTCACGCCCGCGGGCGAAACCGTCGAAGGGCGGATGGATGCAGCTTCCGCCGAGGACGTGGTCGCGCGCCTGCAGGAGCAGGGCAACGTGCCGCTGGAGGCGACCGATGCCGCGGGCAGCGGCTCGCTGTTGGCTGGGCTGCTGCGCAAGAAAACCCTGGCGGGCGCGGCGCTGGTCGAATTCACCGAACAGCTCGGAATCCTGCTGCACGCGGGCCTGCCGCTGGATCGCGCGCTGCAGATGTTGCTGGAATTGCCGGAAGGCGAGCGCGCCCGCCACGTGGTGGAACGTATCCGCGACCGGGTGCGCGGTGGCGCCTCGCTGTCGCGCGCGATGGAAGAGGAACACGGCGTCTTCGGCAAACTTTATCTGAGCATGGTGCGCGCGGGCGAAGCGGGAGGCGCGCTGGATGCCGCGCTGGCGCGCCTGGCCGATTACCTCACGCGCGCGCGCAAGCTGCGCGAAAGCGTGATCGGCGCGCTGGTGTATCCCGCGTTCCTGTTGTTCGGCGTGCTGGGCTCGCTGATCTTGCTGCTGGCGTTCGTGCTGCCGCAGTTCGTGCCGATCTTCCACGACATGAACGTGCAGATTCCGCTGATCACGCGCGTGCTGATGGCGTTCGGCAGCTTCCTGCACGCGTGGGGCCTGCTGGTGCTGGCCGCGCTGGTGGTGGCCGGGCTGTACGCGGGCGCGCGGATGCGCGAACCCGCGGTGCGACGCGCATTCGACGCGCGGCTGCTGCGGGTCAAGGTGTTCGGGCCGCTGCTGCTGAAGGTTGACACGGCGCGCCTGATGCGCACGCTCGGCTCGATGCTGAAGAACGGCGTGTCGCTGCTGGCCGCGCTGGGGATCGCGCGCCAGGTGGTGGCCAACCGCGATTTGTCTGCGCAGCTGGAGCCCGCGATCGAGGCGGTCAAGGGCGGCGATTCGCTGTCGCACGCGTTGGCTGCGCATACCGGATTCCCGAAACTCGCGATCCAGATCACCATGGTCGGCGAAGAGTCGGGCGAACTCGATACCATGTTGCTGCGCGCGGCCGACACCTACGACGGCGAGGTGAAGTCGGCGATCGACAAGATGCTGTCGGCGCTGGTGCCAATATTGACCATCGTGATGGCCCTGCTGGTGGCCGGCATCATGATGTCCATCCTGCTGCCGTTGCTCAGCCTGACGGGCAGCATTCAATGAAATCGATTGGCGACGAGCGCATGATCTTTTCGAAGAAGCGGGACCGGGGAACGGGGAACGGGGAACGGAAAGCGAGCCTCGCCTTGCACCGTTCCCGGTTCCCCGTTCCCCGTTCCCGGCGTCCAGCGCGCGCAGCGGGCTTCACGCT
>JAICHS010000230.1 GCA_025924775.1 Rhodanobacteraceae bacterium | reverse complement strand
CGTCACCAACATCGAGCCCGGCTTGGCGGAAACCGAGTTCACCCTGGTGCGCACCGGCGGCAACCAGGCGGCGTCGGACAAGCTGTACGCGGGTGCGCATCCGATCGTCGCGGCCGACATTGCCGAAACCGTCTGGTGGGTGGCCAACCTGCCGCCACACTTGGACATCACCCGTCTCGAAGTGATGCCCGTCAGCCAGTCGGCCGCGGGGCTTCAAGTGGCGCGGGATCCCTAGGAATTGACCCGCCGGCAGCCCCGAAGCTACCGTCCGTGGCCAGGGACTCCGCGGTGGCCCGGGATCCGCGGGATTCATGGCAAAAGGCACACCCCCGCCGCCGGGACTAGAATCGGCCAAGATTCCGGTGCGCGCGAGAAGAATGCTTGCGCGTGAACAAACAGTACGCGTCGTTTCGGTACGATCGGGGCCGGCGTGAACGAGTTCTGGCAACGCCTGAAGCAGCGCAAGCTGGTGCAGTGGGCGATCGCCTACGCAGCCTTCGCGTTCGCGCTGTTGCAGGGGCTGGATGTCATCGCGCAGCGGTTCGACTGGCCGGACGCGGCCGAGCGTTACCTCATCTTGGCACTCGCGGTCGGCTTCTTCCTGGTGCTGGTCGTGGCCTGGTATCACGGCGAGCGTGGCGCGCAGCGCATCCGTGGCACAGAGTTGCTGATCATCGCCCTGCTGCTGGCGATCGGCGGCACGCTGATCTGGCGCTTCGGCCCGGCCGCGGTGAACGGGCCGCATGCCGCGCAGTTCAGCCCTGCCGTGACCCGCGCTGCGCCAACGTCCGAGACACCCGTCGTGCAGCGATCGTCCGCGATCGCAGTTCCAACCATTGCCGCGCAGCCCATCCCGGCCAAATCCGTCGCGGTGCTGCCGTTCGAGAATCTTTCCAACGACAAGGACAACGATTATTTCGTCGCCGGCATGCAGGACCTGATCCTGACCAAGCTGGCCGACATCGGCGATCTCAAGGTGATCGCGCGCACCTCGACGGCGAAGTACGCCAGCCATCCGGACGACCTGAAATCCATCGGCCGGCAACTGGGCGTCGCGAGCATCCTGGAGGGCAGCGTGCAGAAGCAAGGCAAGCAGGTGCTGATCAACGTGCAGTTGATCGATGTCGGCAGCGACAGCCACCTCTGGGCGCAGGATTACACGCGCACGCTGGACAACGTGTTCGGCGTGGAAGGCGAAGTGGCGCAGAAGATCGCTGCCGCACTCGATGCAAGACTTTCCTCGGCGGAAGCGGCGCACCTGACCACCGTGCCGACTAGGAACGAGGCGGCTTACGATCTGTTCTTGCGCGCCGAGTACCAGACGAGCCAAGCTGAACTCGGCGACGGCAACCCATTGAGGCTCGCAGCCGCGATCCCGCTATACCGGCAGGCCATCGAAAAGGATGCCGGTTTTGCGCTGGCCTATGCGCGGCTGTCGTACGCTGAAAGCGACTTCACGTTCGAAGGTGCCGGCGGGCAGGATGCAGCGCAGCTCGATGCGCAAGCACGCAACGATGCCAAGCAGGCGCTGAAACTGGAGCCCGATCTTGCGGCGGCGCAACTGGCGTTGGGTTACAACGACTACTGGGGGCACCGTGACTTCGATGGTGCGCTGAAAGCTTTTGCGGCGGCGCTCGCACTTCGCCCCAACGACCCCGGTGCGCTCGAAGGACAGGGCCTGACGCAACGCCGCATAGGACGTTTCGGCGCGGCGATCATGTCGCTCGAGCAGGCGTTCACGCAGAATCCGCGCAACTCCGTGCTAGCCGCGGACATCGGCAGTACCTACATGACGATGGAGCGCTATTCGGATGCCGAACGCTGGTTGCTGCGTGCACTGACGCTCGAGCCCGACAACATCAGTGCCAAGGAGGACTTGGCCCACAGCATCCTGTTCGGCGGCGGCGACGTTGCGCGCGCGCTGGCGGCGGCTGATCCAGCACCTCACGGGCCAACCACGCCTACAGGTTACTCCAACCGCATAAAAGTCGGGACGCGTGTGCCGCTGTTGATCTATCAGAGGCAGTACCGGCAAGCACTTGCGCTGCTCGACAGTGTTCCCGTCAATGTGCCCGACCCGTTTCTTGCCTATGTGGTCATCGGCAAACCCCAGACGCGGGCACGGCTGTTCCGGTTGCTGGGTGAGCCGGAGCGTGCCACACCTCTGTACGAGCAGGTCCTGCCCTTGTTGCGGACGCAACTCAAGATGCAGCGGGCGATCGCCCAGGGAGCAGTCTGGAACCGCATCGCCGAGGCCGAACTTGGTCTGGGTCACGCCGCGGATGGTCTGGATGCCCTCGCGAAATCACAAGCTATCGCTTCCAGAAGCGACGATCATCTTTCTGCGCCGAAACTGATGCAGGTCGACGCCGGCCTTTACGCCCAAGCCAACCGCCCCGACCTTGCCGTACCGTTGCTCGCCAAGGCGCTGGCCACGCTCGGCATCGGCGGCGACTACTCCCCCGTGATGCTGTGGCTTGATCCCGATTGGGATCCTATCCGCCACGATCCAGGCTTTCAGGCCCTGCTGAAGCAGTACGCGCGAAGCAAACCCGCCGTGATTCCTGTCGCGCCAGCTTCTGTTGCGCAGTGAACGGGGCAGCGCGCCCATCCGTCACGCTTCCGTCAGATAGGTGTAACCGGTAAGGCCCGTTTCCAGCGCGACTTCGAGGTGTCGCGCGGCGTCGCCGTCGATGCCTGCTTTCGCCAGCTTGTCGCGATACGCCGCGCGCAGGTCGTCCGGCTTGTAGCCGACGTAGTCGAGCAGCATGTCGGCGGAGTCGCCGCGGCGCGCGCCGTCCAGCGTGAAACCGTCGCCGTCGACGCGCACGTTCACGGCGTCGGTGTCGCCGAACAGGTTGTGGATGTCGCCGAGCGTTTCCTGGTAGGCGCCGACCAGGAAGATGCCCAACCGGTAGGGTTCGCCTGCGCGCAATACATGCAGCGGCAGGCTGACGTCGAGGTCGCCGGATTCCACGTAGGTATCCACGCGCCCGTCGGAATCACAGGTGAGGTCGGCCAGCGTGCCGCGCCGGGTCGGCTCCTCGTCCAGCCGCGTCAGCGGCATGATCGGGAAGATCTGGTCGATCGCCCACACGTCGGGCGTCGATTCGAACACCGAGAAGTTGCAGAAATACTTGTCCACCAGCTTCACGTCGAGCGCGTCGATGATCTCGCGGTGCGAGCGCTCGTCGGGCCTGAGGCGCGAACGCACGCCCAGCGCGATCGCGTGGAACAGCGCGTCCAACTTCGCGCGCTGCGAAAGATCCAGCACGCCTTGCGCGTACAGCAATTGGCCCTCGTGCAGGTATTGCTGTGCGTCCTGCCAGATTTCGCGCACCGGACGCGTGTCCAGTGCCGCCAGCGTTTCGCGCAGGGATCGCAACACCGGCGACTCGTCATCCGTGGCCGGCGGTACGGCGCCGTCGGGCGCGGGTTCCACTTCGCTGACGTTGACCACCAGCACCGCGTGGTGCGCGGTCATCGCGCGCCCGGATTCGGTCAGCACCCGCGGCGGGTCGAGCTGCCATTCCGCGCACGCGGCCGCCAGCGGCGCGATCACCGCGTTGGCGTACTGGTCGAGGTCGTAGTTGATCGAGCACTCGCCGCGCGAGCGCGTGCCTTCGTAATCGACGCCCAAACCGCCGCCCACGTCGACGTGATCGAGCGGCAATCCAGCCGCACGCAGTTCCGCGAAATGCCGCACGGCTTCGCGCATGCCGCCCGCGATGTCGCGCAGGTTGGAAATCTGCGAACCCATGTGGAAGTGCAGCAGGTGCATCGTGTGCGTCAGGTTCGCTTCGCGCAGGCGTGCGACCAGCGCCAGCAGCTGCGTCGGGGTCAGGCCGAACTTCGACTTGTCACCGCCGGTGTTCTGCCACTTGCCGGCGCCCAGCGAGGCCAGCCGCACGCGCACGCCCAGCTTCGGTTCGACGCCCAAAGCCCGCGATTCCGTGATCACGTGTTCCAGCTCGGAGGGCTTTTCGATCACGATCACCACGTCTATGCCGAGCTTGCGCCCGATCAGCGCGATGCGGATGTATTCGGCGTCCTTGTAGCCGTTGCACACCACCAGCGAGCCGGGCTCGGCCAGCCCGAGCACCGCCAGCAGCTCCGGCTTGGAGCCGGCTTCCAGCCCGAAACCGGTGCCAGCCGCCCGCGGCGACTGCGGGCCGCCGGCCAACGTGGCCGCGACCGCGCGCTGCTGATTTACCTTGATGGGATACAGCGCGGTGTAGCCGCCCGCGTAGGCATGCGCGCGCATCGCGCCCGCGAACGCCGCGCGCAGGCGTGCCCGGCGGTCCAGAAGGATGTCGGGAAAGCGCAACAACAGCGGCAGGCGCAATCCCAGTTCGCGCGCACGCGCGATGGCGTCGTCCAGCGCGATCGCGGGGCCGTCCGCGCCACGCGGCCGCATCAGCGCGCGGCCGTCG
>JAICHS010000229.1 GCA_025924775.1 Rhodanobacteraceae bacterium | reverse complement strand
CGTGGCTGGCCGCGCCGCAGTGGTTCGACCGCCAGCGCCTGCCGGCGTCCGTACAAAACGGCTTCAGCGGGCTGGCCGCGTGGCGTGCGCTGGTCGAAGGCCAGCCCGGCTTCTTCCGGACGCGCCTGCCGCCGCCATTCCTGCAGGCGAGCCCAAGCGCCGCAACCGCAAGCTGGTACGACACCACGCCCCTCAAGGCCACGCTGGAGCAAATGGCCGATTTCGATCGCATCAACGATGCCAAAGCCATGCGCGTATCGGTCGGCGCGGTCAACGTGCGCACCGGCAACTTCGTGTATTTCGACAACGCCACGCAACGCCTGCGCCCTGAACACTTCATGGCCTCGGGCGCGCTGCCACCCGGTTTTTCCGCGGTGCGGATCGACGGCGAGTACTACTGGGACGGTGGCGTGGTTTCCAATACGCCGCTGTTCCGGGTGCTCAACGAGCAGCCGCGCCGCGACATGCTGGTGCTCCAGGTGGACCTGTGGAGTGCGCGCGGCGAAGTGCCGCGTGACATGGCGGGGGTAGCCGACCGCACCAAGGAAATCCAGTATTCCAGCCGCACCCGCATGATCACCGACGCCATGCATGAAAGCCGGCGCCGCCAACGCCTGCTGCACGACCTGATGCGGCTGGTGCCGGCAGGCAAGCGCGACAACCCCGCTTTCCGCCGCGCCGCGCAGGAAGCCTGCGGCAGCGTGGCCAACGTGATCCACCTGATCTACCGCGACAAACCCTACGAAGGGCACTACAAGGATTTCGAGTTCAGCGCCGCCAGCATGCAAAGCCACTGGCACAGTGGCCTCGCCGACATGCAGCGTACGCTGGCCCATCCGCAATGGTTCGCAACGCCGTCCACGGACGACCCGTTCGTGACCCACGACGTGCACCGCAAACTGGCGGCGGTCAGGCCATCGTGACGAATTCCTCGGCCGCGGTGGGATGGATCGCAACCGTTTTCAGGAAGTCGGCGTAGGTCGCGCCCAGCTTCACGGCCACGGCGAAGCCCTGCAGCATTTCATCCATGCCGGGCCCGATGCCGTGCAGGCCGACAACGCGTTCGTCGCCCCCCATGCACACCAGCTTCATCAGGTATTTGCCGTCGCGTCCGGCCAGCGACCACAGCATCGGCGTGAAGCGCGCGCGGTGGATCGTGACGGCCTCGCCGTACTGCTTGCGCGCCGCCGCTTCCGACAGGCCCACGCTGCCAACCGGCGGATGCGAAAACACCACGCTCGGGATGTTGGCGTAGTCGAGGTGCGCGTCGGGCTTGCCGTTGAACAGGCGTTCGGCCAGCTGGCGACCCGCCGCGATGGCCACCGGCGTCAGTGCGGGCTTGCCATTGACGTCGCCCAGCGCGTAGATGCCTTCGGTCGATGTGTTTTCGAACGCATCGGTGATGATTTCGCCGGCTTCGGTCAACGCGACACCCGCGACGTCCAACCCGAAGCTTTCGGTGTTCGGCACCCGCCCGATGGCCGAGATCGCGCAGTCGTACGGGCCGTGGCGCGCGTGGTCCGCGCAGTCCAGCCACAATGTGCGGCCTTCGCGATGCACGCCGCGCACGGCGCAGGCATGGTGGTGGGCAACGCCCTCCGCCGCCAGCAGGTCCGTCAACGACTGGCCGATATCTGCGTCGAAGTGCGACAGCAACCCGCTGCGTGAAAAGATTTCCACTTGTGCGCCCAGCGCGCGCAGCACGCCGGCCAGTTCCACGCCGATGTAGCCGCCGCCGATCACGGCGACGCGCGGCGGCAACGCATCCAGCCTGAAGAACCCGTCGGAGTCGATCGCAAGTTCGGCGCCCGGCACGCCCAGCGGCCGCGGGCGCGAGCCGGTGGCAACCACGATGTGCGGGGCCGCGTGTTCAACGCCGTCGGCGACCAGCGTGTGCGGCGCCGTGAAGCGCGCGTATGCGGGCACCACCGTGATCCCGAGTTCGTGCAGCCGCTTCGCGTAGGAGCCGCGCGCGCGCAACACGTAGGCTTCGCGCCGCGCGACGAACGCGGGCCAATCCAGCGCGCCGGGGTGCACGTCGAAGCCGACCGTCTGCGCCACGCGCTGCGCCTCGGCCAACTCGGCCGCGTACCACATCGCCTTCTTGGGCACGCAGCCGCGGTTGACGCAGGTACCGCCAAGTTCGTGCGGCTCGAACAAGGTCACCTTCGCGCCATGCCGCGCAGCGCGTATGGCGGTGGCCAGGCCTCCCGAACCACCGCCGATCACCAGCAAATCCGATTGCGTGTCCATGTTCGCTCACTTGGTCCAGTACCGCCCGAAACATCGGGGCAACCTGCGTGGAATCAACCATATCGTGACGGCAGCGCCGGGCGAAAGCGGCCACTTGTCGATTCCCGCGGCCATCGTTCGTCGCCATCCTGGGCGCGACGCAGCGGCGCGCCATCCGGTACTTTTCCACCCCCCGCCAAGAGGATCGACAGCATGCCCAATGCCAGTGCAAGCAGGAACATGGCCGTTTGCCTGTGGTTCGATGGACAGGCCGAGGAAGCGGCCAACTTCTACGCCGCCACCTTCCCGAATTCGCACGTGGAGGCGGTGCATCGCGCACCGGGCGATTACCCCGAGGGCCACCAGGGCGACGTGCTGACAGTGGAATTCACCGTGCTCGGCATGCCGTTCCTGGGCTTGAACGGCGGCCCGCAGTTCAAGTTCGACGAGGCGGTTTCCTTCCAGGTCTACACACGCGACCAGGCCGAGACCGATCGCCTGTGGAACGCGATCGTCGGCGATGGCGGCGCGGAAAGCGAGTGCGGCTGGTGCAAGGACCGCTTCGGCTTGTCCTGGCAAATCACTCCGCGCGTATTGATGGACGCGTTCACCGACCCGGATCGCGCCGCCGCCAAACGTGCCTTCGACGCGATGATGACCATGCGCAAGATCGACATCGCCGCGATCGAGGCAGCGAGGCGCGGGTGAACTGCAATACGGGGGCGAAAGACGCGTGGTGCATCCCGCCGTTTCGCAACCTGCACCGAAGGCGGGATACACCGCTGCGCGGCCGCCCCCACCCTGGATGAACGGCTACGCAAACGGATCGCGCAGCACGATGTTGGCGTCGCGGTCGGGGCCGGTGGAGACGATCGCAAGCGGGCAGCCCGCCAGCTCTTCCAGCGCGCGCAGGTAGGCGCGCGCGGCGGGCGGCAACTTGCCCCACTCGGTGACGCCGTGGGTGGATTCGCTCCAGCCCGGGAACTCCAGGTACACCGGCGTGCATTCCTTCCAGCCTTCGGCATCCAGCGGCGCGTATTCGGTGCGCTTGCCGCGGTACTCGTAGGCGATGCACACCTTCAGTTTGTCCATGCCATCCAGCACGTCCAGCTTGGTGATGCACAGGCCCGAGATGCCGTTGATCAGCACCGCGCGCTTCAACGCCACGATGTCCATCCAGCCGCAGCGGCGGGGACGACCGGTGGACGCCCCGAATTCATCGCCGCGCTTGCGGATGTGCTCGCCGATCGCATCATCGAGCTCGGTCGGGAACGGGCCGCCGCCGACGCGCGTGGCGTAGGCCTTGGCGATGCCGAGCACGTAGTCGATGTAGTCCGCGCCCACACCCGCGCCGGCCAGTGCACCGCCGGTCACGGTGTTGGACGAGGTAACGTACGGGTAGGTGCCGTGGTCGATGTCCAGCAGCGCGCCTTGTGCGCCCTCGAACAACACGCGTTGGCCGTCGCGGCGCAGGTCGTGCAGGATGCCGGCGACGTCGGATTTCATCGGTTCGACGTAGGCGCCGAACGCCAACGCCTCGTCCAGCGTCTGCTGATAATCGACGGCGTCGGCATGCAGGTAATTCGTCAGCACGAAGTTGTGGTAATCCATCACTTCGCGCAATTTCTCGGACAGCTCCTTGGGATAGCTCAAGTCCGCCACACGCACGCCGCGGCGCGCGACCTTGTCTTCGTACGCCGGGCCAATGCCGCGCCCGGTGGTGCCGATGGCCCCCGCGCCCGCAGCCTTCTCGCGCGCCTGGTCCAGCGCGATGTGGTACGGCATGATCAACGGCGTGGCCGGGCTTATCTTGACCCGCGAGCGCACTTCGACGCCGTTGGCCTCGAGCTCCGTGATCTCCTTCTGCAGCGCGGCCGGCGACAGCACCACGCCGTTGCCGATCAGGCACAGCGCGCCTTCACGCAGGATGCCCGACGGAATCAGGTGCAGGACGGTCTTCTTGCCCTTGATCACCAGCGTGTGGCCGGCGTTGTGGCCGCCCTGGAAGCGCACCACCGCACCGATGTCCTGCGTCAGCAGGTCGACGATCTTGCCCTTGCCCTCGTCGCCCCATTGGGCTCCGAGGATGACTACGCTTTGTCCCATGATCTTCTCGCTTCGATGTGGTGCTTCGGTTTGGGGCGACGTCGCCGACTAGATTCGCCATCCATGGCTCATCAAGTCGGCCGGCCTACGGCATCCTGCCTG
>JAICHS010000228.1 GCA_025924775.1 Rhodanobacteraceae bacterium | reverse complement strand
TTGCAGGTCGTCATCGAGGATTACGTGCATACGCGCTGGCTGGAATTGACGCTGCAGATCGCGTTGCGGTTTGGTGCGTCGCTGGCCGCGCTGGCGTGCGTGATGGCCGTGCTCTCCGTGTGGTTGACCGGCACGGGTTACTACTGAACGAATGCCGGGAAAGGACGGACATGCCTCTAGATAGCTACAAGGTCGAAACGCATCAATACGACGTGGTGGTGGTCGGCGCCGGCGGTGCCGGGCTGCGCGCGACCATGGGCCTCGCGGCCAAGGGGCTTTCCGCCGCGTGCGTCACCAAGGTGTTCCCGACGCGTTCGCACACCGTGGCGGCGCAGGGCGGGATCGCCGCGGCGCTCGGCAACATGGGCGAGGACGACTGGCGCTACCACTTCTACGACACCGTCAAGGGTGGCGACTGGCTGGGCGACCAGGACGCGATCGAATACATGTGCCGCGAGGCGATTCCGGCGGTGATCGAGCTGGAGCACTTCGGCATGCCGTTTTCGCGCACGCCCGAGGGCAAGATCTACCAGCGTCCGTTCGGCGGCCACACCATCCGCCACGGCGAGGCCATGGCGCAGCGCAGTTGCGCGGCGGCCGACCGCACCGGCCACGCGATGCTGCACACCATGTACACCCAGGCGCTGAAGCACGACGCCAAGTTCTTCGTCGAATACTTCGCGACCGACCTGGTGAAGGATCCGCGCGACGGCCGCATCGTCGGCGTGCTCGCCATCGACTTGAACGAAGGCACGCTGCATTTCTTCCAGGGCCACGCGATCGTGCTGGCTACCGGCGGCTATGGCCGTGCATATTTCTCGTGTACCTCGGCCCACACCTGTACCGGCGACGGTGGCGGCATGGCACTGCGCGCGGGCGTTGCCTTGCAGGATCTCGAGTTCGTGCAGTTCCACCCGACCGGCATCTACGGATCCGGATGTCTCATCACCGAAGGGGTGCGCGGCGAGGGCGGTTACCTCACCAACGTCAAGGGCGAGCGTTTCATGGAACGCTACGCGCCGAATGCCAAGGACCTGGCTTCCCGCGATGTCGTGAGTCGTGCGATGACGCTGGAGATCCGCGAAGGCCGCGGCGTCGGTGAGCATCAGGACCATCTGCTGTTGAATCTTGCGCACCTCGGTGCCGAGGTGTTGAACGAGCGCCTGCCCGGCATCTCCGAAAGCGCGCGGATCTTCGCCGGGGTCGACGTGACCAAGGAGCCGATTCCGGTGTTGCCGACCGTGCACTATTGCATGGGTGGCATTCCGACGAACTACCACGGCGAAGTCGTGCAGAAGGTCGGGGATGATCCCGATGCCATCGTCCCGGGCCTGTTCGCGATCGGCGAGGCGGCCTGCGTGTCGGTGCACGGTGCCAACCGGCTGGGCACCAACTCGTTGCTGGACCTGGTGGTGTTCGGCCGTGCCGCGGCCAACCGTTGTGCCGAAGTCGTCAAGCCGGATACCCCCCACCACGATCTGCCGGCCGATGCGCTGGATCCGGCGTTGTCGCGGCTCGACAAGCTGCGCCACGCCCACGGCGGCACGCCGACCGCGCAGCTGCGCCTGAAGATGCAAAAGACCATGCAGGCCGACGCCGCGGTGTTCCGCATTGAGGACACGCTCAAGGAAGGTTGCCGGAAGATCGACGAAGTCTATGCTGGCTTCGAGGACATCCACGTCAGCGACCGCTCGCTGATCTGGAACTCCGACCTGGTCGAAACCTTCGAGCTGGCAAACCTGCTGGGCCAGGCCGTCGGCACCATGCATTCGGCGGCGCAGCGTCCGGAAACCCGCGGCGCACACGCGCGCGACGATTATCCCGAGCGCGATGACGCGCAATGGATGAAGCACACGCTGGTGACCGTGGATGACAAGGGTCAGTGCGCTTTCGATTTCCGCCCGGTACACCTGCAGCCGATGGACGACGAAGCCGAAACCGTGCCACCGGCAAAGCGGGTGTATTGATTCGATTTGGCAGGAGCGCGCCTGCGCGCGATGGGTCGCCCGCGGGCGGACTCTGTACACAAGGAACAAGCCATGGCTGAATTCTCGTTGCCGCAGATGTCGAAGGTGCAGAAGGGCAAGCATTACGCTGCCAAGCCTGGCGCCAAGAAGGTCCGCACGTTCAAGATCTACCGCTGGGACCCGGACGTGGGCGGCAACCCGCGCACAGACACCTACGAAGTCGACCTGACCGGCTGCGCGATGGTTCTCGACGTGCTGCTGAAGATCAAGAACGAGATCGACCCCACGCTCACCCTGCGCCGCTCGTGCCGCGAGGGCGTGTGCGGGTCATGCGCCATGAACATCGACGGCGAGAACACGCTGGCGTGCATCAAGGCGCTGGACGAGTTGCCCGCCGGCGACGTCAACATCTACCCGTTGCCGCACATGCCGGTGGTCAAGGACCTGGTGCCGGATCTCACGCATTTCTACGCGCAATACACCTCGATCAAGCCCTGGCTGCAGGCCGACAGCGTGCCGGGTTCGCGCGAGCGCCTGCAATCGCCGGAAGACCGCAAGAAACTGGATGGCCTGTACGAGTGCATCCTGTGCGCGTGCTGCACCACGTCGTGCCCGAGTTACTGGTGGAATCCCGACCGTTTCCTTGGCCCGGCGGTGTTGCTGCAGGCGTACCGCTGGATCGTCGATTCGCGCGACGAGGCCACCGGCGAACGGCTGGATTTCCTCGACGATCCGTTCCGGCTGTACCGCTGCCACACCATCATGAACTGCACCAACACCTGCCCGAAGGGCCTGAACCCGGCCAAGGCGATCGCGGAGATCAAGCAGTTGCTGGTCAACCGCACGGTCTGACGGCGGTAGCAGGAAACCGGGGAGTATCGCCTTGCCATCGACCGACGCGCGCCTGAAGCGCCTCCATTGGCGCTGCCGGCGCGGCACGCGCGAACTGGACGCCCTGTTGGGCGGTTGGTTGGATGCGCGCGGCGCCAGCATGGACGACGCACAGTTCGCAACCTTCGACTCGCTGCTGGACCAGCAGGATCCCGAACTCTGGGACTGGCTGATAGGCCACGCCGAGCCGCCGCGCGCCGACTGGCGCGCGCTGGTGTCCGAGATTCGACAGCGCGCGGGGCTCGCGCCGTGAAAGAGGCACCAGCCATCGGGTTGCGCTACCGGGTATCGTGGCTGCTGGTGGCGGCAACCATCGTGGTGGCGTTGCTGGTGCTGGTAGCCCTGCAACTGGTGGGCGGTCCGGCCTGGATCCGCCACGGACTGCATCTTGCGGCGATCGCCTATGCCGGAGTGGTCGTGGCAGGCCAGTTGCGCCCGCGCGTCCGGGCGCTGGTGTGGCATGCCGATGGCAGCACCGAAATCACCTTGCGCGGCAACGCCACTGGGGGCGAGCGCAGCGTGCAGGGGGCCGTCAACGGCGCCCGCGTCATGGGCCCGCTGATCGTGTTGACGTTGCGCTGGCCGCCGCGCGCGCGCCAGCACCTGTGGATCCTGCCCGACAACCTGGACGCGGACACCCGTCGCCGCCTGCGGATGCGGCTCGGCACCGACGCCACGGGGTCCTTCACGTCGGGAAACACCGACAACGGCTGACGGTCCCGACCGCTTGCCTGCATCCGGCGGTTCCGTCACGCTGCGTGGGCTTTCGGGGTCGCGCCACGGCGTGGCCATTCTCCATTCGCTTCCATTCCCGGCCCTGGCATGTTTCGTCCCCTGGAACTTTTCATCGGTACCCGCTACATCCGCGCCAAACGGCGCAACCATTTCATTTCCTTCATCAGCATCGTCTCGATGCTGGGGCTGGTCATCGGCCTCACCGCGCTGATCACGGTGATTTCGGTGATGAACGGGTTCGATGGCGAGCTGCGTTCGCGCACGCTGGCGATGGTGTCGCAGGCCACCATCAGCGGCGTCGGCGACAGCATGCCCAACTGGCAGCGGGCGCTGGCGATTGCCGAGCAGAACCCGCACGTACGCGGCGCGGCGCCGTACGTCGAGCGCGAGGCCTGGCTGTCGGGCAATGCCGCGCGGCAGGGCGCGATCATCCGCGGCATCGAGCCCGACCAGGAGGACAAGGTCGACGAGATCGGCTCCAAGATGATCGCCGGCAAGCTGTCCGCGCTGACGCAGGGTTCGTGGAACATCGTGCTGGGGCGCGACCTCGCGCTGGCGCTGGGCGTCAACGTGGGCGACAAGGTGGTGGTGTACGCCGCGATCAACGTCACCCCGATCGGTGCCATCCCGCGCCTGCGCCGGTTCAACGTGGTGGGAATCTTCGAAGCGGGGCTGCAGCAGTACGACTCGGGTCTGGCGCTGGTCAGCATCCACGACGCCGAAACGCTGTACCAGATGAGCGGGCCCAGCGGCGTGCGGCTGAAGCTGGACGACGTGTTCGTGGCCAACAAGGTGGCGCAGACGCTGGCCAACGAATTGGGTGCCGCCTACCGCGTGCAGGGGTGGATGCAG
>JAICHS010000227.1 GCA_025924775.1 Rhodanobacteraceae bacterium | reverse complement strand
TGTCGAAGGCCTCCTTGTGGCGCTTGATCTGCTCGGCCGCGCGCGATACCAGTTCCGCGGTTTCCTCGTCCTTCGGATTGACCTTGAACCACTCGTCCTTCTTCAGGCCGTCAAGGTATTCGTCGGTGATCGCCGCGCCCTTCTTCAGCCCCTGCGGGCCGTTGTTGGCGGGCTTGCCGACCAGTTGCGAACGCAGGCGGCCGTAGATCGCACCTTCCAGGATGCGGAACTGGTCGTCCAGGTCCTTGCGGACGCGCTGGACTTCCATTTCCTCGATCTGCTTGGCGCGCTCGTCCTTCTCGATGCCGTCACGCGTGAACACCTGCACGTCGATCACGGTGCCATCCATGCCCGGCGGCACGCGCAGGGACGAATCCTTCACGTCGGACGCCTTCTCGCCGAAGATCGCGCGCAGCAGCTTTTCTTCCGGGGTCAGCTGCGACTCGCCCTTGGGCGTGACCTTGCCGACCAGGATGTCGCCAACCTTGACTTCGGCACCGATGTAGACGATGCCGGACTTGTCGAGGCGGTTCAGCGCCTGCTCGCCCACGTTCGGGATGTCGGCGGTGATTTCCTCCGGCCCGAGCTTGGTGTCGCGCGCCTGGCAGGTCAGCTCCTCGATGTGGATCGAGGTGAAGCGGTCTTCCTGCACCACGCGCTCGGACAGCAGCACCGAGTCCTCGAAGTTGTAGCCGTTCCACGGCATGAACGCGACCAGCATGTTCTGGCCCAGCGCCAACTCACCCAGGTCGGTCGAGGAACCGTCGGCCAGGGTATCGCCCTTGGCCACCTTGTCGCCCACGTTGATGCGCGGCCGCTGGTTGAGGTTGGTGGACTGGTTGGAACGCGTGTACTTGGTGAGCGTGTAGATGTCCACGCCCGGGTCGTTCTCACCGACTTCCTTCTCGTTGACGCGCACCACGATGCGCGCGGCATCGACCTGCTCGATCACGCCGCCGCGGCGCGCCGACACGGTGACGCCGGAATCGCGCGCCACCGCGCGTTCGATGCCGGTGCCGACGAAGGGCTTTTCGCTGCGCAGGACCGGCACCGCCTGGCGCTGCATGTTGGCGCCCATCAACGCGCGGTTGGCATCATCGTGTTCCAGGAACGGCACCAGCGCCGCCGCCACCGACACGGTCTGCATGGGCGAAACGTCCATGTAGTTGATTTCCGCCGGCGGGCGCAGTTCCGACTCGCCCTTGAAGCGGCAGGACACGAAGTCTTCGGTGAACTGGTGGCTCTTGTCGAGCGGCGAGTTGGCCTGCGCGATCACGAAGTTGCCTTCTTCGATCGCGGAAAGGTAATCGACCGCGTCGGTGACCTTGCTGTTGACCACCTTGCGGTACGGCGTCTCCAGGAAGCCGTAGCCGTTGGTGCGCGCGTACACGGCCAGCGAGTTGATCAGGCCGATGTTCGGGCCTTCAGGCGTCTCGATGGTGCACACGCGGCCGTAATGGGTCGGGTGCACGTCGCGCACTTCGAAGCCCGCGCGTTCGCGCGTCAGGCCGCCCGGCCCCAGCGCCGACACGCGGCGCTTGTGGGTGACTTCCGACAACGGGTTATTCTGGTCCATGAACTGGCTGAGCTGCGAGGAGCCGAAGAACTCCTTCACCGCCGCCGCGACCGGCTTGGCGTTGATCAGGTCCTGCGGGCCGAGGTTGTCGGCTTCCGCCAGCGACAGGCGCTCCTTGACCGCACGCTCCACGCGCACCAGGCCGATGCGGAACGCGTTCTCGGCCATTTCGCCCACGCTGCGCACGCGGCGGTTGCCAAGGTGGTCGATGTCGTCCACGGTGCCGTGGCCGTTCTTGATGTCGATCAGCACCCGCAACACGTCGAGGATGTCCGAAATATCGCCCTGCTCCGCGACCAGCCGGACGGCTTCCTCTTCCTTGCGCGTCGCGAAGTACTTGTGGTCGTACAGCACCGACGGGCCGGTCACGCCGGGGCGTCCGACGCGACGGTTGAACTTCATGCGCCCGACCGCGGAAAGGTCGTAGCGCTCGAAGGTGAAGAACAGGTTGTGGAACAGGTTTTGCGCGGCGTCCTTGGTCGGCGGCTCGCCGGGGCGCATCATCCGGTAGATCTCGACCAGCGCCTCCAGCGGGGTGTGCGTCGGATCGGCGCGCAGCGTGTTGGAGATGTACGGACCGCGGTCGAGGTCGTTCACGAACAACGTCGCGATCGTCTCGATGCCGGCCTTGCGGAAAGCCTCGATCAGCTCGGCGGTCAGCTCGTCGTTGGCCGACGCCAGCAGCTCGCCGGTGCCCGCATCGACAACGTCATTGGCCAGGATGCGGCCAATCATGTAATCGTCGGGCACTTCCAGCGTGGTGATCTTGGCGTTCTTCAACTCGCGCACGTGGCGCGCGGTGATGCGCTTGTCCTTCTCGACCAGCACCTTGTCGCCGGCGATCAGGTCGAAGTTCAGGGTTTCGCCACGCAGGCGCTCGGGCACCAGCGTCAGCTCGGCGTGCCCTTCGGCGCCAAGGTGGAACACGTTGTGCTCGAAGAAGATCTCCAGCATCTCTTCGTTGGTGTAGCCCAGCGCACGCAGCAGGATCGTCACCGGCAACTTGCGGCGGCGGTCGATGCGGGTATACAGCACTTCCTTGGGATCGAACTCGAAATCGAGCCACGAACCGCGGTACGGGATCACGCGGGCGTTGAACAGCAGCTTGCCGGACGAGTGCTGCTTGCCCTTGTCGTGGTCGAAGAACACGCCGGGCGAACGGTGCAGCTGCGAAACGATCACGCGCTCGGTGCCGTTCACGATGAAGGTGCCGGTTTCGGTCATGAGCGGGATCTCGCCCATGTAGACCTCCTGCTCCTTCACCAGCTTCGGCACCTTCTTGGACGCCGGGCTGTCCTTGTCGTAGATGATCAGACGCACCCTGACGCGCAGCGGCGCGCCGTAGCTCATGCCGCGCACGCGGCACTCGCGCTCGTCGAACGCCGGCTCACCGAAGTGGTAATCCACGAATTCCAGTTCCGCGTTGCCGGAATGGCTCTTGATCGGAAACACGGATTTCAGCGCGGCCTCGAGGCCGATGTCCCGACGCCCGCCGGGCGCAACGCCGGCCTGCAGGAAATCCTTGTAGGACGCGGTCTGGATGGTCAAAAGGTTGGGCACGCCGAGAACCGGCGGGCGCTTGCCGAAATCCTTGCGGATACGCTTTTTTTCGGTGAAGGAATAGGTCGTCATGGATGCTACCGCCTCGTTCTAGGGACACGGGGCCACTTGCGGGCCCGGAAACGTGGTGGAGCTGTCACGCAGGAAGTCGCTGGTATTGCCGGCACCAGCAAGCCCGTCTGCTGCTACTTCGTGTGAACAACTCGAATCTTTTTTACATCAACAACACGTTGCTGCAACGGCGAAAGCCCGGGGGCGGATGCCCCCAGGCGATCGTCACTCCGTTGCAGGAGCCAGCCTGCTGGCGACACCAGTCGCGCGCAGGCGTGCTCCTACAGGGATGATTTCCTGCACTTACTTCAATTCGACCTTGGCGCCGGCCGCTTCCAGACCCTTTTTCATCTTCTCGGCTTCGTCCTTGCTGACGCCTTCCTTGACGGTCTGCGGCGCACCTTCGACCAGGTCCTTGGCTTCCTTGAGGCCCAGGCTGGTGATGGCACGCACGGCCTTGATGACCTCGACCTTCTTGTCGCCGATCGCGGTCAGCACGACGTTGAACTCGGTCTTTTCTTCGGCGGCGGCCGCGCCACCGGCGGCCGGCGCGGCGGCCACGGCCACCGGGGCAGCCGCGGAAACGCCGAACTTGTCTTCCATCGCCTTGACCAGATCCATCACCTCGACAAGGGTCTTGGACGAGATGGCTTCGATGATGTCTTCATTGCTGAGGGACATGTTGATTGACTCCTGAAACGTTGAAAGGTTGTGGGTGAAATACGCGAACTATTGCGAACTGTGCCTTACGCGGCCTGCTTCTGCTGGCCGACCGCCTGGATGACGCGGGCGGTCTGCACGGCAGGTTCGGCCAGCACGCGCACCAGCATGGTGGCGGGCTGTACCAGCACGCTGAGCAGCATCGACAACGCCTGCTCGCGGGTTGGCAACGAAGCCAGCACGTCGACGTGCGAGGCGGGGTACGCCTTGCCACCGATCGCGACCAGCTTCGGCTTCAGGGCCTCGTAGCTCTTGGCGTACTCTTTTACCAGACGCCCGGCGGCACCCGGATCTTCGGTCGAGAAGGCATACAGCAACGGCCCGGTGAGTTGCGCTTTCGCGCACTCGTACTCGGTACCGTCGACCGCACGCCGCACCAGGGTGTTCTTCGCGACCTTCACGAACACACCCGAGGTACGGGCCTTCTTGCGCAGCTCGGTGAGCTGCTCGACCGTAAGACCCGCGTACTCCGCGGCGACCAGCGAGTGCGCCTTCGACGCCACCTCGGCCAGTTCGGCAACGAGCTCTTTCTTTTGTGCCAG
>JAICHS010000226.1 GCA_025924775.1 Rhodanobacteraceae bacterium | reverse complement strand
GGCAGGTGCGATTGTGGTCGCGCAACGCAAAGCCGTGGGAAGACAAGATCCCGGACATTCGTCAGGCAATCGAAGCGCTTGGCTTGCAATCCGCGCAGCTCGATGGCGAGTTGATTGCCCTGACCGGCGGCCAGCCCGACTTCAATGCCCTGCAGCGGACCTTGAGCGGCGAAGCGGCATCACCGTTGGCCTACGTACTGTTCGACATGCCGTACCTTGAAGGGTTCGACCTCTCCCGGTCGCCCCTTGTCGCGCGCAAGCAGGCGCTGTCGGAACTGCTGGGTGAAACCCCGCCGGTCCATCTTTCTTACAGTTCCCATCTCGTCGGGAACGGAGAAGACGCGTTTCGCGCGGCGTCGGAGCAGCATCTCGAAGGCATCATGTGCAAGCGCGTGGATGCGCCGTATCGCGGCGGACGCGGCGACAACTGGGTCAAGGTCAAGCGCCTGGAGTCGGACGAGTTTGCCGTGGTGGGCTATACCGACGCCAAGGGTTCACGCACGGGATTCGGATCGCTGCTTCTCGCCAAGCCGCGGGATGGCGGCTGGTATTACATCGGCCGCGTCGGCACGGGTTTCAACACCGCCATGCTGGGCGCGCTGCGGAAAAAACTCGACGCGCAAAAGCGCGCAAAAAAAGACATCGAACACACGTCCGACGCGCCGCGGGATGCGCACTGGATCGAACCGACGATGGTCGCCGAGGTGTTCTATCGCGGAATCGGCAATCAAGGACTGCTGCGCCAGCCGAGCCTTAAGACCATGCGCGAAGATAAGTCGCCCCGGGATCTCCTGAGCAGCGATCGTGATGCGCCACCTGCACGTGCCGCGTCTTCCGGCCGCAAACGAAGCTCCACGACAAAAGCGGCAGCGATCACGATCACCCACCCGGATCGGGTGGTTTATCCCGCCGATGGTTACACCAAGCAGGACGTGGCCGATTACTACAAGACGGTCATGGACTGGTTTCTTCCCGGTGTGCTGGGGCGGCCAACCTCGACCATCCGCTATCCCGAAGGTATCGATGAACCTTCATTCTTTCAGAAGCACATTCCCACCGGTGGCTTGAAACACGTCGGCTCGGCGCGCCTCAAGGAGGAAACGGGCGCCGCCGCCGTGTACATCTATCCGGAAAACCCGGACTCCATCATGGAGCTCGTGCAGTACAACGCCATCGAATTCCACCCGTGGGGCGCGCACGTCGCAACGCCCGACATTGCAGATCGCGTGACCTTCGACCTCGACCCCGGCCCGGACGTGGCATGGGCTCGCGTAATTGCGGCAGCACGCCTGACGCGCAAGTTCCTCGAAGACCTGGAGCTTGAATCGTTTGTCCGCACCACCGGCGGCAAGGGGCTGCACGTCGTGGTGCCGCTGAATCCTGGTTCGGAGTGGTCGTTGGTCAAGGAGTTCGCGCAAGGCTTCGCGTCGGCGATGGCGGGTGCGCATCCGCTGGATTTCACCGCGACCTCTACCAAGACGCAGCGCAACAAGAAGATCTACGTGGACTACCTACGCAATGGCCGCGGAGCCACCGCGGTCGCATCGTACTCATTGAGGGGCCGCGCCGGTGCGCCCGTCGCGGTACCGCTGCGTTGGAAAGAGTTGGGCAAGATCAAGGGCGGCAATCAGTTCGACATCAAGAGCGCCCCGGCGCGACTGAAGCGATTGCGCAAGGATCCGTGGGAAGGTATCGACACCGTGCGGCAGGGCCTCCAATCGGTGCTGCAGCGACTCAAGGGAACGAGGTAATCGCCATGACACCCTTGGACAAGCCGATCAAGCGTGCACTCAAACTCGGTGACAAGACCTATACGCTGGTGATCGATCCCGACGGCATGAAACTCACCGAAAAGGGCCGCCGGCGCGGGGTGGGTCTGCGCTGGGAAGATATCCTGAGTGGTGACGCCGGGCTCGCGGCTGCCTTGCAGGCATCCGTGGAGCCTAAGAGAAAAAGGTAAGCAGGCCGGGTTACACGGCTTTTGAGTTACTGAAATCGTTGCTATGGTTGGAGAGCCGGTCCGCTACAGTGACCTGATCGGTGTGAGTCGACGCCATGTGCTACAGCGCGCAAATCTGTGCCGAGTTCGGCAAGTTCGAACGCGAGTTCGGTGCGGTGATGAATATCCAGCAATACGTGCGCCTCTTCTGGGAGCGACGCAAGGACCGCTCTTGGCAAAAGATTCCAAAGCGGGTGAGGGACGTGTTTGCCAATCCCCGCAACGATGCCGAACGCGAGATCGCGGCGATCATCGCCGAGGGAGATGCGGAAGAAGCCCATGCGCTCGAAGCCGAGCTTTTCAAGCAAAAGACGCGGCTGAACAACGCCGAACGCTCGCTTCGAACCAAGTCTACCAAGAAGGCCGAGAACGACAGGCGCATCGCGACCGACAAGATCGAGCGCGCCCAGCGGAATCTCGATGATCTGCGGAGAAAAGAGCCGCTGCCCCGTGATGCGCGCATCTTTCCCGGCCAATACGCGACCGTGATGATCCTGCAGGATGGCAAGCGCACTGTGGTGCCGATGCGCTACCAGTGCCGGCTGCCCGGGTGGAACGAGGTGATGGAACGCAAATACCCCGGCACCTACAACGCGCGTCGCGACAATCTCGAAAAGACCTGGGGCAAGTTGTTCGGCTATCGGCACGGCATCATGGTCGTGAATGCGTTCTACGAGAACGTCTCCCGCCACAAGATGGAGCATCGGGAACTCGCACCCGACGAACAGGAAGAGAACGTGGTGCTGGAGTTCCGGCCCAACCCGCCGCATGACATGCTTGTGGCGTGCCTGTGGTCGTTCGATGAGCGCGACGGGCTGTACTCCTTCGCCGCGATCACCGACGAGCCGCCCCCCGAAATCGCCGCAGCCGGCCACGACCGCTGCATTATCCCGATCAAGCGGGAGCACCTGGACGCGTGGCTTGATCCGGACCCGACGAATCTGCCTGCGCTGCAGGCGATCCTGGATGACCGGGACCGGCCGTATTACGAACACACCGCGCTGGCCGCGTAGCCGCTACTGCTCGCCCCAGGCGGAGCCCGGCGCTGCAAAGACTTCGAGCCGCGTGGCGCAAGCTTCGCAACCGCACTGGACTCAACAGGCGAGCAACACCTGGCTCGCCGCATGAGACGATCGGCTGCACACTGGCGGCATGCGGCGTCAGCGGAACCCCAACACCCTCCGGGTCATTGTCTGTGGCGGGCGCGACTTCAACGACAAGGCCATGCTGTCGCGCGTGCTCTGGTACGTGCACGAAAGGCGCGGCATTGCGGAAGTTATCTACGGGGGCCAGCGCGGGGCGGAGCAGATGGCGAACCAGTGGGCCTTCGAAATGGGCATCAAGCGCATCGAAGTGCGCGCGGAGTGGAGCCGGTACGCACGTGCCAAGGCATTGGCGATCCGCAATCGCCAGATGTTCGAACTGCAGCCCCACGGCGTGATCGCCTTTCTCGGCGATCGGAATTCACAGGCGGTCGAGCAATTGGCACGCGAGCTTCGGGTGCCCATCCTCAATGCCGAAGCGTTGCTCGTGAGGCAGAAGCGGCGGGCGCTGGAAGCGACGATTGGCGAGATTGCGCCGGGGGCGTCGGCTATCCACAGTCCATGGCGGGCCTGACTTCCCCCGGCGCGCGCGAAGCATGGCGTGCGCTGAGGAACTGCGACGTCGGACGAGAGCCCAAGATGCTGTAGGCATCGCCCGATGTTGCTGTAGGGCGATCCCTACAAGCGCGGGAGGGCACACGAACCCGAGCATCGCGGACCTTGGCGTCTCGATTCTTGAGACCTCAAGCGGGCATCGTACCGACATGAATGCCATCGCACCGCTTGAACTTGCTTCGACCGTCACCGGCGCAGGTACGCTGGCCGAACGCTTCCAGGCCAAATACGCCGATCGCATCACCGGCGCGCTCACGGTCCCTGCCACTGCCGGCGACTACGTTCCCTTTCCGGATGATTTGCCGGAGAACCTTCGCTGCGCCCTGCAGTCCAGGGGCATCCATCGGCTCTACAGTCACCAGGCGGAAGCATGGTGCGCCGCCGCCCGTGGCGAAAACGTGGTGGTGGTGACGCCGACCGCGTCGGGCAAATCGCTGTGCTACACGATGCCGGTCATTGCCTCCGCGATGCGCGAACACGGCAAGGCCCTGTATCTCTTCCCGACCAAGGCGCTGGCGCAGGACCAGGTGGCGGACCTGATCGAACTCTCCAAGGCCGGCGCGCTTGGCATCCGCGCCGCCACGTTCGACGGCGACACCCCGGGCGACCAGCGCCAGGCGATCCGCCTCAATGGCGACATCGTGGTGTCCAACCCCGACATGCTGCACCAGGGCATCCTGCCGCACCACACCAAGTGGGCACAGTTCTTCGAGAACCTGAAGTTCATCGTCATCGACGAGATCCACAGCTATCGCGGCGTGTTCGGCTCGCACCTCGCGAACGTGATCCGCCGGCT
>JAICHS010000225.1 GCA_025924775.1 Rhodanobacteraceae bacterium | reverse complement strand
GCCATCAGGCGGCGTAGATCGCCCGTTCACGTTCGGCGCTTCATGCTGGACGCGTTGTCCAACCCGACAAGGAGACCGCAACATGCGTACCCATCGCCACGACACAATCACTCCTCGCCGCAAGCTCGCCCTGCTGCTTGGCGTTGCACTTGCCAGCGCCGGTGGACTGGCCATTTCGGGCACGGCCGCGGCCGCGCAACCCGACCTCGACTGCCAGCTGACGTTCTCGTTGACCGGCTGGTCCGCCATCTACGAACACGCCGATGGCAACGGTCGTGTCACCTGCGCAAACGGCAAATCCATGCCGGTGCACATCCGCGTCCGCGGTGGCGGCCTGACCGCCGGCAAGTGGCACATCAACGACGGCAAGGGCAAGTTCACCGACGTGTACAAGATGGATGATGTGCTCGGTAACTACGCGGCGGCGTCCGCCAGCGCCGGCATCGTCAAGTCGGGCACCGCGCAGGTGCTCACCAAGGGCACGGTGTCGCTGGCGCTGGCCGGCAACGGCCAAGGCGTCAACATCGGCGTATCCGGCACCAAGTTCACGATCAGCCGCGCGAGCCACGCGCGCAAGTGACCCCGCCCGCCAAGCGGTAATCCCGATGGCGGCGCCTGCGGGCGCCGCCATTTTCTCCGGGTCGGCGCGGCGCGCCCACGTGGCACCCTGCGCGCAACCACCTTGGCGCCCTATCACTCGACCGTCACCGGCGCGCGGTTGTCGTTGCTCACGCGATCCACCAGTTCGTTGAAGGGGTCGATGCCCGCCTGGTACGGCACGCCGTCGACCACCAACCGGATGACGTTGTCGCCGTCCGCGACCGGATATTTCGCAAGGTACAACGGCTTCTCGTCCTGCTCCTCGCCATCCTTTGCCTTGGCGAACACCCCGATCTCGATCGGGATATCGACTTTCGCGCGCGTCTGCTTGCCATTGCCATCGGCGTAGTACTTGGCCGCATGCACGTGCAGCGCGACCGCGTACTTGCCATCCGGAAGTTTTTTCGCGGTCGCCTTCACCATGCGATCGTCGAACAGGGTGATCTTGTCGAAGAAGTCGGTGATGAGGTTCTGGTACTGCGGACCAGCTACCGCGCGCAGGTCCGCGATCAGGTCTTTGGTGGTGGTGTACGGCGGCGGCTGGAACTTCACCTGGTCCAGCCACGTGCGCAACGCCGCGTTGACCTTGTCCTCGCCGAGGTAGTCGGCCAGCGCGTAGAAGATCACCGAAGCCTTGCGGTAGTGGATGTACGGCTGGTTCTGCACCAGCGCCAGCGGCTGCTCGGCGATCTTGTCGGCGGCTCGCCCCGACAAGTAGCGGTCGAGCTCGTACTTCAGGAACTTGCGCATTTTGGTCGGACCATACAGGTGCTTCATCACCATCAGCGCCGAATACTGCGCCAGCGATTCGTCCAGCATGGTCACGCCGCGCACCTGTCCACCGATGGCCTGGTGCGCCCACCACTGGTGCGCGGTTTCGTGCGCGGTGACGTAGGTGAGGTAGTCGATGTCCGACGGCTTGCGCAGGTCCTGCAACACGAAGTCTTCGCTGAAGGGCACCGTGTTGGCAAACGACTGCGCGAACGCACCCTGGAAGGCGGGGAATTCGAGGATGCGCAGTTGGCGGAACTGGAACGGCCCGAAGTTGGCCGCGTAGTAGCCCAGCGCCGCTTGCATCGCCTTCAAGATGCGCCCAGTGTTCCACGAATTGCGGGCGTCGTAGTAGACCTCAAGGCTCACGTCGTGCCATTTGGCGCGCGCCACCTGGTAACGCGCCGACTGGAACGAGAAGAAATCGAGGATCGGGGTGTCCTGCACGTAGTGGAAGTAGCGCCGACCATCGGCCACCCATTCCTTCTCAAGGTAGCCCGGCGCCAGCGCGACCTGGTCGGTGCTGGTCGAAACCGTGGCCTGGAAATGCACCCAGTCGGCATCGCACGAGATCAGGTTGTTGCCGCGCGCCGCGGTGTCGCTGCGATGCGGCAGCAGGTGTACCGGCCCCAGCTTGTACTTGCGGCGGTCGTTCGGGTCGCTGATCTCGCGGTTGGTGTCGTAGCAAAAATGCGGGAACGCGAAGTTGTTGATGAACGTCCCGTTGTGCACGATCTCCTTGCCCGCGGGGCTTTCGGCAAACCCCGGGTACGCGATGTGCTCGCGGAAGGTGAACGGCATTGAGGCCCCCGGCGCCAGCGGCGTCGCGAGCTTGTAGAGGTAAAAACCCTGGGCCAGGTCGGCGTGCAGCACCGAATGCGCCGCGAAATCCAGGTCGACCTTGTAGTCGCGCGTTTCCACCTGGCCCTGCGCGGGCAGCTGCACCAGCAGCGTGTCGATCGGCCGGGCGTGCTTGTTGACCAGCGTGTAGTGTCCGGTGATGTCGGCCGCGCGCCGCGCGGGGTGGATCTCCACGTCCACATTGACGTCGGTGATGCGCGGCTGCGCCATGCCCAGGTACTTCCGGTAATCCTTCTCGTAATTGGCCTGCGCCTGCAGCCGCTGGTCGTGGGTCTGGTAGTGGTACAGCCCGTGCGTGTTGTGGAAATTGAAGATGCCGATCGCCACGAACCCAACCACGGCCACCGCGAGCACCACGCGTGCGGGCCAGCCGAAGCGCTGGCGCGCGCTGCGCGTGCGTGCACGCCAGCCGCGCACGTTGCCGCGCACCCAGTACAGGACCGCGATCACCAGCAGCGCGGCCGCGCAGCAATACCAGTACACACGGAACCACAGCGTGCCGATCCAGAAGCTGCCGAACCCGTCCATGTCGGAGTACGGCGCGGACGGTGCCTCGCCGTAGTGGTACAGCAAGTCCGAGAAGTGGAGCTGCGAGAGGCCGAACATCAGCAACAACCAGCCGATCACCAGGGCATAGCCGGCAAACTTGTTGTTGGCCCACACCTGAAACACTAACACCAGGATTCCGAGCAACAGGAAACTCAGCAGTCCCAGCCCGAGATATTGCAGATACAGCAGCGGCTGCAGGTGGGTGAAGCCGTGCAGCAGCTGGAACCCCATGGAATACAGCGACCCGATCGCCAAAAACACCACGATCACCGCCGCCAGCGCCAGCACCTTCGACAACAACGGCATCCAGTCCGGCGTCGGAAACGCATCCACGACCTCGCTGACACGCGCGCCGCGCTCGCGCCACACCAGCTCGCCCGCATAGAAGATCAGCACGATGACCAACAGCCATTTGTAGCTGTCGTCCATGGCTTGCGCCATCAGGTGCGTCACCGGGTACACCGGCGTGCCGTACATCTCGCCGGTGAAGGCCACCGAGCCGGTGAAATTGGCCAGCCCCAACAACACCAGCACGATGAACGCGGCACCGCCCAGTACGCTTTTGGTGTCAAACCACGCCAGCTTGCCGAACTGGGTTGCGCGCGCGGTGAAGCCCGCACGCAGGGTGACCAGCGGCAGCACGATCGACGCCGGAGCCGGCACTGCATCCGGCGCGGGCGCAGCGGCACGCCGGTGGCGGCGCCACAGCCGCAGGCCTTCACGGCTGGGCTTGAACAAGGCCCACGTCGCGCCCAGCAAAGCGACATCGATGCCCAGCCACAGCACGCGGTTGCCCAGCATCAGGCCCGTCAGCTCGGGGATGCGCGTATTGCGATCGTCTGGTGTCCAGTAGCGCGTCGCGAGATCGAACGCCCCCATGCCGAAGGGATTGATCAGCGCAGCCGCGGTCTGGTGCTCGATGTTGCCGCCGCCCAGCATCAGGCCCGCGACTGCCCACAGCACCACGAACGCAATCACGCCGACGTAGGTACCCAGCATCGAGCGTGTCAACACCGCCAGCAGGAGCAGCAGCGCCGCCAGGAAGAACAGGTTGGGCAGCACGATGACGGCCAGCGCCCAGCCATACGCGGCCCAGGGCGTCGGCCCCAGCCGCGCGGGATCCAGCCACGGCATCAGTGACCCCAGCCACATGCCGACCACGATGCCGGCGAAGATCAGCACGCTCACCAGCCAGCCCGCCGCGAAGCGTCCGCCCAGATAGGCCACGCGCGACAGCGGCGTCGCGAACACCAGCTCGTCGGTGTTGTAGCTGAAGTCGCGCAGCGCCGCGCCGGCCACGAAGATCGTGATCAGGAACAGGCCGAGCACGGTGAACACCGCCAGCATCGTGATGACGACGTAGGGCGCATTGCGGTGGATGCTGCCGATGCCGCCGCCGACCTGGATGGAGTCGGAAGCCGCGGCCCCGAACGCGAGTGCGCCCAGCCCGGCCAGGATCAGCCAGAACAGCGGGCTCTTGAGCTGCTGGCGCAGCTCGAAGCGGAAGATTTCGCCGAACATGGCTCAGGCCGCCTGATTCGAGGCAGCGTGATGCAGCTGCCCGAAATACACGTCCTCCAAGTCCGGCGGCACACTCTCGAAACCCTCATCCGGCCTGGCGTCGGCCAGCACGTGGATCAGCGTCGCGCCCCCCGCGAGACGCGTGGACAACACCGTC
>JAICHS010000224.1 GCA_025924775.1 Rhodanobacteraceae bacterium | reverse complement strand
CAAGATCAAACGGATCGGTCTGGCCTTGGCCATCGGGCCTCGACATCGGCAGGCCGTCCACCAGCAACACGATGCCACGAACGCCGAAAGATGCGCGCGAGCCGAATCCGCGAATCGAAATCTGCGAATCCTGCGCGTAGCTCTGGCGATCCTGCGCGACCACCCCGGGTATGCGCGCCAGCGACTGCGACAGGCTGGCCGCAGGCGCACCATCGACGATAGCGTCCGAGCCGATCACCCCGATCGCAGCCGGTACGTCGAAATCCACGCTGGGAATGCGCGTCGCCGTCACCACGATCGTCGGCATCGATTGCGTGGTACCGGGTGGCGTGCCGGTTTGTCCAAACGCAAGCGTCGGCGCCATCGCCAGTGGCGCCAGGATCGCCAGCCGGCCCCAACCGGCCAGCGCGATTGCGCGCGCCAGCCGCGTGTGCGGTGGATGCCCATGTTCCGACTTCACGCAGGACGCACGCATGCCACACTCCTTCAATGGTGATGGGTCAACTGGCCGAACGTGTGGCGCCGCCGCGCACATGCGCGTGCCGGTAACGACACCCCCACCCGTTCCGCCGATGATAGGCAACGGACCACGTGATACCCAACCAGGCGCGTGTCCGCCTTGACGTTCATCACCCCCGGGCAAAACCACAGATTTTCATGAGCCGTGCGGACACGTGGTTGCGCCGTTGCACGCCAGCGATTGCTCGGCGCTGCAAGCCGACGGAACGAAATTGCGAGTCATCCCTTCCGACGTTTTCCGGAACCGGCGCAATCATCAGCGCTCCTGCTTCCCGAACTCGTAGCGCACGCCGACGAACCAGGCGCGCGGGGAACCCGGTACCACGAACAATGCTGACGTGCCCGGCCCCGTGGTGTCGAGCAGGCGGTTGGGTGTGTCGAAAACGTTGCGGCTCAACTGGCCGGCGGCGAAATAATGGCGGTTGAACACATTGTCGACTCGCGCGAACAGCGACAGCGCACGGGTCGGCTGGTAGTGCAGGTCGAAGTCGACCACAGCATACCCGGCCACGGGGCCGTGCTTGTCGCGATTGTTCTCGTCGCCCACCGCATACTGGTTCGAATACGCCCGCAGGTTGCCGCCGAACGACCATTGCCGACTGATGCGGAACTCGCCGGCAAGCGTCACGAGGTTGCGTGGTATGCCGGGGATGCGGTCGCCGCTCGCCACCCGGATCACGCCATCCGCACCGGCGCTGGAATTGTCGCTGGCCGCTTCTTCGAAGGGCGCGCCGTAGGTCGCATTGACGTAGCTGTAGTTGGCTTGCCACTCGAACTTGCCAAGCAGGCCACCGATGCCCATGTCCACGCCCTTGCGCAACGTTCGGGGAACGTTTGCGAAGTAGCCTTCGCCGTTGCCGGCGCTGCCGGTGAAGATCGTGAGGATGTCGTTGTCGACGCGGCTGTAGTACGGCGAAACGTTCCAGTGCAGGTGGCCACCGGCGAAGGTTCCGCGCAGCCCGCCGCTGACGGTGTGCGCCACGACCGCTTGCAGCGGGGGATCGCCCGTGAAGTCGTTGGGCAGCGAACACGGCGCCTCGGGATCCGCGCATTCGATCTCGACCGGGGTTGGTGTGCGCATGCCCTCGTCGTAGTTCACGTATGCGCCGAGCGCGGGCTTGATGGCCCAGGTCACGCCCGCGCTGGGATTGAAGCGATGGAACGTCTGCCGGCCATCGATATCCGGCGCCTGCCCGGAAAGATCGCGTACCGCAAGCTGGCTGTAGTCGTAGCGGCCACCCAGCGTGACGTGCACGCTGCCGGTCAGCGCCAGTACGTCCACGAAATAGATGCCGTAGTTGCGGACCGACGTCCCCGCCAGCGTCATCGGATCCAGGTTGAATGACAGCATGCCGACGGCATCCCCGCGCAGGGCCGTGGTGTACGGAAAGTAGGCAGGCTGGCCGAACTGCGTGAACGTGGTGGTGCCCGCGTCTAGGCTGAGGCCCGCGGTGAACTGGTTGGCGTGCGCCCACCAATCTTCGGTGTTCACCGTCTGGATGGAACCGCCGTAGCCGCGGGTCTGCACGTGGGACAGGATGTTCGAGGCCGGCACGTTGTTGATCGTCGCGGCGGGGTCGAGCGGGTCGTACGCCGGCGTCAGTCCCGCGTAGTAAAACTGGCCCAGCGAATCCGGGTCGAACGGCCCGCCGGGCGCATAGCCAAGTGGACCGTCCTCACCGGCGTCGTATTCGTCAAAATCGTTGGTGTTGCTGTTGAAGGCGCGGCTCTTGGACAGGCGCAGGTAAGCACTGGCCTGCAACGACCAGTCGGTGGTCATCTGGCGCGAACCCGTGAGGTTGAACTGCGACAGGTTGTTGACGAAGCTGTCGGGCCAGGTGAAGCCCACCTTCGGCGTATCGGCCCACTCGACCGGGAGGCTCTGGGTGCCGTGCAGGACGGCATGCGCGCCGGTGTAACTGAGCGCGATGTTGGTGGCATCGTCAGGCCGCCAGTCGCCGCGAACGAACGCCTGCTGCACGCGGCTGGGCGAGTAATCGCGCCAACCGGTTTCATAGCTGCTGGCGACGCCGGCATAGAGTCCGAAGGTCTGGTTGTGCCAGCCGTAATCGGCATCCTCCTGGATTCGCCCCCACGAGCCGCCGGTGACGTCAACCGCGCCGCCCGGATCGCTGAAGCCGCTCTTGGTCGTCAACACCAGCGCGCCACCCAGCGTGTTGCGCCCGTACAGGGGATTGGAACCGGGGATCAACTCGACATCGCGAATGGCGAAGTCGGGCAGTGATTCCCAATTCATCGTCTCCGCGAAGGATTCGTTCTGCCGCACGCCGTCCACATAGATCGACATGCCCGATGGCGCGCCGAGCAACGGCGACAGCGTGAAGCCGTGGAAATACAGGTTGGCCTGCCAGGGGTTGGCTTGCGACTGGGTGACGTGCACGCCCTGGAAATTGCGCTGCAACAGGTCCGTCAGCGACTGGCCGTTGATTTGCTGGACGTCATCGGACTGCGCGCTCTGCACGTTCGCCGGCACCTGGCCCGGGGGCAAATCCAGGCCTGGAAGCGGCGTCACGCCGATGACGACGATCTCGCCAAGTTGCTGCGCTGGCGGATCCGCCAGCGCGGTGCCTGGCAGCACCGCACCCACCAGCGCCAGTGCTGCCGCCACCGGAAGGCCCGGGTGTGATACTGCGCGGACAACGGCACCAAGCAACGACACACGAACCTTCAAGGCAATTCCCTCGCGATTGGATGAGGCGCCCGAACCATAGGCACAGGAGCGCCACCGCCAGCGTGCAGAGAGAACCACCTGTCCGTAGACGGAAAAATTCCCGACCTGCGCCGGGAATTTTTCAGTTCCATGCCTGTCACGGGCAAGCCGCAGCAGCCGGCCGCAACACCGTGACACGGCATCGTCGCACCACGAGCGCCGGTTCCCCGGCGCACATCAGAATCACATCACGCTGCCAGCGTGCCCTTGGCCTTGGCCGCGTGGCTGGCGACGATGTCCATCAGCTCCGGCGAATAGCAGTCGTAGGGCTCGATCCCGAGCTCCTTCAGCCGTGCGCGCAGCCACGCCATGTCCGTCGGCGGTACGCCGCCCTCGATCGCCGAAGACACGAACGCCGCGAATGTCGGCGCCGCATAACCCTCGTCGCGCGAGCGCTCCGGGTGGATGAACGCGAACGGGTGGAACACGTGGTCCGCCTTCTCGATCACGCCGTACATGTGCACACCGCAGTCCTTGCAGGCGTAGCGATGCAACAGCTTGGTTTCGTCCACGATCTTGAGCTTCTGCCCGTTCTTGGTGACCTTGACCTTCTCGCGCGGCACCGCGGCCAGCATCGAGAACGCTGCCCCTTCGGGCTTCCAGCACTGCGTGCAGCCGCACAGGTGGTTGAACAGGTAATCGCTGTCCACGGTCACCTCGACCGGATCGGTCTTGCACTTGCACAACAGGGTGCCGCCCTTGAAACCGGCGTGCGCGTGGATGTGGACGCCGTTGTCGACCGCGGGATGTATCGCTACCTTCGCCATGGCACTACTACCTCTGGTTATTGGAATCGGTTGGTTGGTGTTACGCCGCTACGCCATCGTGGTAACGGATCACAGAACGAATCACCTTGCCTTCGTGCATCAGGTCGAACGCCTCGTTGATCTGCTCCAACGGCAGGACCTTCGACACGAACTCATCCACCTTCAGCTTGCCCTGCATGTAATTGTCGACGTACCCCGGCAACTGCGAGCGCCCCTTGACGCCGCCGAACGCCGCGCCACGCCACACGCGCCCGGTCACCAGTTGGAACGGCCGCGTGCTGATTTCCTGGCCCGCGGCGGCCACGCCGATGATGGTCGATTCGCCCCAGCCCTTGTGGCAGCACTCCAGCGCCGCGCGCATCACGTTGACGTTGCCGATGCACTCGAACGAGTAGTCCACGCCACCCTTGGTGAGGTCGACAATGACCTGCTGCAGCGGCGCGTCGTAGTCCTTGGGGTT
>JAICHS010000223.1 GCA_025924775.1 Rhodanobacteraceae bacterium | reverse complement strand
TCGGGGGTCAACAACGCCGTCGCACGGATGGCCAGCCTGCTGGCCGTGGCAGTGCTGGGGCTGCTGTTCCGCGCCCCGGCCGATGCGACGACGTCGGCCGGGACGATCGCCGGCTTCCGCGCCGTCGCTGCCGGCGCCGCAGTCTGCGCGCTCGCGGCGGCGGTGTGCGCATTGGCGATCATCCGTCCACCCCCGCACGCAAAAACCGGCGCGCTGCGGCCAGGGCGCGCCGGACGCGTGTCATAAGGGCAAGCAGGGTGGGAACAGAGCCTCGATCCGACCGGCGAGCGCCCCAACGCGATCTGGCGCTGACTTCCTTGGTCCCGATTCGTCGACGCCCTCGGCAAACCGCCCGCTCGAACGAGCACCGGCGATTCAATGCGGCTGCACGCTTTCCGCCACGGCCTGCCGTACGGCGGGAACGCCGGGGTCCGCGCTTTCCCACAGATCGCCCAGATCGCGATACGCGGCCTTCGCCCTTGCCGTGTCGCCATGCATCGCGTAAGCACGCGCCAGCTGCAATCGCGCCAGCGCACCGACCGGATCGCTTTCCACCACACCGGGGTTCGCCAATATCTTGCGAAATTCAGCGGCGGCTTCGGCGCCATGGTGCAAGCCGAGATACGCCTCGCCACGGACGTAAACGGTGGCGAGCGCGCCGAACGATCCATGCATGCTGCTGCGCGGCGCGCCGAGATCGTAGGGTGTGGCGATTCGCAGCGCCTCGATGCCTTGCGCAGGCTTGCCGTCGTTGATCGCAAGTTGCGCACGCAACGCCGGTAGCTGGCTGAAGCGCACCGAGCTGTCTTCCGGGAATCGCGCCTGGAGATCATCCGCGAGAACCCGCGCCTGCGCGGACTCGCCCGCGAGCGCCAACGCAAACGCTGCGCCAAATTCGACATAGCGGTTGTTCGAAAGCGCCAGTGCGGCGCGGGCGTCGCGTTGCGCGGCGGACAGGTCACCGAACAGCGCTTCGCGCCAAGCGGCACCGGCCTTGAAGAGTCCCGCGCGCTCGCGTTGCGAGGCTTGGATCGCCAGTGCCGTCGCCTGCTCCGACAGCACGTCCGCCTTGCGCATCCGCCCGCGATAAGCCAGGGTCAGTGCCTGATGGAACGCCATCCAGTCTGCCGCACCCGACAGGTCCTTCGCCATCGCCGCTTGCCGATCCATCTCGTGTTTGTCACCACGCAGGAACGCAATGTCGTAGCGCTGCAGCACCATATCGGGCGTGGACAGCTTGCGCGCCGCGGCCATGTCCAGCGACCTGGTCGCTCCCGCCAGATTGCCCTGGTATTGATAGCCGTAGGCGAGGATGCTGTACCCGATCACGAAATCAGGATCCCGGGCGATCGCCTCGCGCGCGTGTGCGACCGCGGCACGGTAGTTGCCGGATTCCGGTTCGACGATGCCGGCCAGGAAGGCGTGTGGAATCATCGCGCGCGGATAGGTGCGTATCCAGGATTCGCACACCCGCCGCGCTGCTTCCATGTTGCCGGTCATTTCGAGCTGGTAGGACGCTTCGATGAAAAACCTTTCCGCATCGCTGCTGTGGTTGCGCAGCCGCCACGCTTCACCGGTGCTCTGCATCGCAAGCGCAGAATCGCCGAGGTCGCCGTAGACCCGACCCAGCAGTGCGTGCGCCATCGCGAAACCGGGATCGATCGCGACCGCGCGCTGGAACAGCGGAAGGGCCGCCGCGGACCCGGACGCTGACTGCACGCGCACCGCCTGGCTGTACGCCTTCAATGCGTCCAGCGACGTGGTCGTCGCCTCCGCGAGCGGCGTGTTGTGCCGCGCGATCATCGCGCCCGATTCGCCGATCCTGGTCCTGAACTTGCCGGCGATCTCGTCCAGCGCCCCCAGAACGTCCTCGCGCTTCGCCGCCTGTGCCTGCTCGGTATCGAGCACCTTGCCGCTGGCGCAATCGCGGGCCTGCAATCCGACTACAAAGGCGCTGCCCAGCTTCGCGATCGAGCCATCGAGCACGATGCTGCTGGAGGTGCGCTCGCAAATTTCACGGGCGAGCGCCGGGGTGAGCGGGACATCCGCGGGACGATCCATCATCCGCAGGGTCTGCTGGATGCGATCCTGCGAAATCAGGCTGAGCAGCGGCGATTGCTGCAACTGCACGGCCAATCCCTGCCGCAGCGTGCCGTCGAACACGGGATCGCCGGTGCGGTTGACGAAATCGGCGACCAGCACGGGATCGGCCGTAGCGAGCGCAGTGGCTCGATAGGTGCGCACCAGGATCGCAGTTCCGATCAACAGCGCGATCAGTGCGACGCCGAGCACCAGCGCGTATTTCCATCGGCCGCGCGGAAATGAAACCACGGCGCGATCCAATACGGGCGCTGCGGGTGGCGGCCAGCGCGACCGCTCACCATCGTCATCGTTCGGCGTGATTTCGCGCACCGGCTCCGCGAAGCGGTAGCCGCGCCCGGGCAGGGTCACGATGTAGTGGCGCATTCCGGAGGTGTCCCCCAGCGCCTTGCGCAGCATGAAGATGCTTTGGCTGAGGTTCGCTTCCTCGACCACCGTGTGCGGCCAGACCATCCGCATCAGTTCGTCCTTGGAGACGACTTCGCGGCTGCGCCGCACCAGGGCCAGCAATACCTCGAAGGCCTTGGGCGTGACGGCGACCGGCTGCCCGTCACGCAGCAGCCGTTCCTGGTCCGGATCCAGTCGGTACGGTCCGAACGCGTAGACGATTTTGGGTGCGGTGTTCATGGCGCCCCACCTGCCCGTCGCGCGCCCGCGAATCGGTCGCTGCGCGCCGGTTCCAATCTAGCACCGCGGCGGCCCGGCGGCGTCCCCTACCGACGGATCGTTTCAGCAACTTTGAGAACTTTTGAGGGGGTTCCTGAGGACTTTTGAAGCGTAGCCCGCGCACGCTGATTCGGACCGCGGCAAGTGCCCGTCGATCAGGCTGCCGCGACCGTGCGCACCTCATCCAGGAGAACAAACCATGCAACCGAAGCATTCGACATCACTGCGGCGCAAGCTGACTGCACTGGCGCTGGCGCTGGCGCTTGCGCTTGCGCCGATCGGCGCGATGGCGGGAGGCAGCAGGGCAAACCCGGCGCCGTCCTACACCTTCACCGACCTCGGCACGCTCGGCGGAACCTTCAGCCTCGCCTATGGCATCAACAACCGGGGACAAATCGCCGGCTTCTCGACCCTCTCCGGAGACGTCGTCGAACATTCCGTCGTATGGGAGTTCGGCCGCATGACCGACCTGGGCACCCTCGGCGGACCGGACAGCCAGTCCTTCACGGGCCTCAACGCCTTCGGAGCGGTGCCGGGCGTCACCGAGCTCGCCTCGCTGGATCCCAACGGCGAAGACTTCTGCGGCATCGGCACACACCTGACCTGTCTCGGCTTCCTCTGGCACAGGGGCGTAATGACGCCTCTCGGCAGCTTCGGCGGCAACAACAGCGGAGCCGCGATGGTGAACGACCTCGGGGTCGTCGCGGGGTATGCGGAAACGAGCGTCCCCGACGCGGATTGCCCACCGCCGCAATTCCTGCATTATCAACCTGCAGTGTGGAAGCGAAATCACATTCAGTCGTTACCGCTTTATCCGGGCGACACGGAAGGTGCCGCCTTCTGGATCAACAACTGGGGTGAGGTCATCGGCGCGTCCGGCGTCTGTGCATCCTTCGACCCGCGCTATGCGGTACCTATCCGGCCCGATCACGCGCTGCTGTGGCGATCCGGCCGCACCATCGAACTCGGCAACCTGGGCGGGCAATACAACAACGCCGCCTTCGCGATCAACGACCTTTCCGAGATCGTCGGCGCCTCCGATATCGCGGGCGACACGCCAACCGCGGGATTCCAGCACGCCTTCCTCTGGCGGCACGGCAAGATGAAGGATCTGGGCACGCTTCCCGGAGACGAACAGAGCGCTGCGGTGGCGATCAACAAGCAGGGTCAGGTCACCGGCGTATCCGTCGACAGCGCAGGCAACATCACCGGGTTCCTCTGGCAGCGCGGCAGGATGTACAACCTCAACGATCTGATTCCGCCCGGCTCTCCCTACTACGTGCTGCACGGTTTCGGCATCAATGATTGGGGCCAGATCGTGGGCTTTGCCGTGAACACCGAAACCGGCGAAGTGCATGGCTTCCTCGCCAGCCCCGATCCTCACGGGCGCTCGAACATCGAGGCCTCCGGGAAAGCCAAACCGACCTTGTCGGCGCGAGTCCGCCGTCAGTTGCTGAACTGGTTGCACTCAAGGCGTACCGGCGTGCAGTTTGCGACGCACTGACTGGCCGCACTTGGCAGAAGACGCTTGATCGAAGCCGGAATCAGCCCGCTCACCCGCGCGATACACGCGGGTGGGCGCGGCCGAAATCACATCGCGGGCTTGCGGAACCGATAGATGAACTGGCTGGTGTGACCGCGGATCGAAGGGTCGAACACCTTGATGTCCAGCGGATCCTTCGGGTTGACCAGCGCGTCACTGGAACCGTCGAACACGAAGCCGGCCGACTCGACTT
>JAICHS010000222.1 GCA_025924775.1 Rhodanobacteraceae bacterium | reverse complement strand
CGCGTCCGCAAGTGGGCGCTGGGCATCGCCATCGTGCTGGTGGTGTACGGGCTGCTCGGATTTTTCGCCGCACCACCCATCATCCGCGCGCAGATCCAGCAGCACGCCAGCGCGGCGCTGGGCCGCCAGGTCACCATCGGCCACGTGCGCCTCGATCCCTACACACTGCGCCTGCAGCTCGACCGGCTGCAGGTTGCCGGCCCCACGGGCAAGCCGCCGTTCGTCGCCATCGACCAAGCCGTCGTCAACGCTTCCTGGACCTCGCTGTTCCGGCTGGCGCCGGTGCTGGACGCGCTGGAGCTGCAGCACCCGCAAATCCGCATCGTGCGCACCGCGCCGGCGCAGTTCGACTTCAGCGACATCCTGAAGCGGATCGAGGCGCAACCCCCGAGCTCGAAATCGCCGTTCCGCTACGCCGTATCCAACATCACGGTGCGCGACGGCGCGGTCACGTTCGCGGACGCGGTGACGCACTCGACCCACCAGCTCGACCACATCGAAATCGGCATTCCGTTCCTCGCCAACCTGCCGCGCGATACCGACGTGTACGTCAAGCCGCTGCTGGCCATGGACGTCGATGGCAGCCCGCTCCGCATCGCCGGCCAGACGCGCCCGTTTGCGCACGACCGTGCGTCCGCGATCGACTTCCACTTCCAGAAGCTCGACCTGCCGCGTTACCTTGCGTATGCGCCGGCAGCGTTGCCCTTCAACATTCCCAAAGGCTTCCTCAGCGGCGTGCTCACGCTGAACTTCATCCAGACCGCGGCCACGCCCGAGGTGCGGTTGTCCGGCGCGCTGCAGTTCGATGACCTTGCGCTGGACAGCCCGCAGCACCGGCCGATCCTTGCGCTGAAACACGGCAGCGTGCAGTTGGCCGACGTCGAACCGTTGGTGTCGCGTTACGAGCTCGGTCCCTTGCAACTCGACGGCGCGCAACTCTGGTACACGCAAACCGGCCCAGGCCACAGCAATTTCGACAGCCTGACCGCGCCCGCGAAACCTGCGCCCAAGGGCGCCAAGCCGGCACCCGCCACGCAGTTGCGGATCGCGTCGCTGACACTCAAGGACAGCACGTTCCATTACGGCGACGCCGAGGGGCACACGCTGGAACTCGACAAGCTGCACGGCAGCATCACGGGCATGAGCCTCGCCGCCGCACCGCCGGCGAAGCTCGAGCTCGCGGGGCAACTGGACGGCGGCGACATCGGCGCCAAGGGCACACTCGATCTTGCCGCCTCGAAATTGCAGGCGCAGCTCAGCCTGCAGCAGGTCGGGTTGGCGCCGTTGCAGGGCGTGGCGGGCCTGCCGCTGGACGGCCATGTGGCCGCTGGCAAGCTGTCGGCCTCGGGCCATGTGCGACTTGACTTCGGCAAGGCCTTCAACGTCGAGCTCGCCCAAACGCACGCAAGCATCACCGACTTTGCGCTGCGCCCGCACGGCAAGGACGCGGCCGTCCCCGTCGCATGGAAGCGCCTCGATGCAACGCTCGATGCGTTCGACCTGGCCAAGTCCACGGCCAAGGTCGGCGCGGTGACGGCGGACGGGCTGGACCTGGACGTGCAGCGCTGGCGCGACCGGCGCATCAACCTGCTGGAGCTCATCGCGCCCGCACCCGCGCACGGCGCAGCCGCCGTGAAATCCCCTGCGTGGCACTGGAGTGTCGACAAGGTCGGCTTCAAGCAGGCAACCGTCGCCTTCACCGACCATGCGGCCGGCGCCAAGGCGGTGCAGGTCAAGCTCGACTCGCTGGACGGCAGCATCGACGCGCTGAGCGACAAGCTGGACGCCCCGAGTGCGGTGAAACTGGCCGGTACGATCGGCCGTGGCCGGTTTGCGCTGTCCGGAAAGCTGTGGCCCTCGCCGCTGCGGGCCGACCTGCACGTCGAAACCCGGCGGCTGGACATTACCGCCTTCGAGCCGTATATCAGCGTGCCGCTCAACGTTACCATTTCGCGCGCACGCATCACTAGTCAGGGCGACCTTCGCTACGCCGAACGTGGCGCCACGCCCGAGATCGCCTATCGCGGCGACGCCGCGCTCGACAACGTCAGCATCCAGGACAAACTGACCGGCGACGACTTCATGCGCTGGCGCTCGCTTGCCGCGACCCGCCTCGATGCCAGCTACGGCAGCGGCACGCCACGCATCGACATCGGCCAGCTCGCCCTGACCGCGTTCTACACGCGCATGATCATCAACGCGAACGGCCGCCTCAACGTTTCCGACGTCATCGCCAACCCGGCGTCGGCCCCGGTATCGGTGACGCGCGCCAACAACGCACCGGCTGCGCCGGCCGAATCCGCGGAAGGCGGCCGCGTCGCCAGCGCGGCTTCGACCGTGCCACCCGCCGCCCCCGCCAGCGTTGCCGGCACGCCCGCCCCCGCCGCTTCCAGCGCGCCGGCCGCCACCATCCATATCGGCGGCATCACGCTTGCTTACGGCCAACTCAATTTCACCGACAACTTCATCAGGCCCAACTACACCGCCAACCTGACCCGGTTGCACGGCAAGATCGGCGCATTCGGCACCACGCCAAACGCACCGCCTGCCGCCGTTAACCTCGAGGCCGCGCTGAACGACAACGCGCCGGTCGCGATCGAAGGCAGCATGAACCCGCTGCAGCCAGAAGCGCAGCTCGACATCACCGGCAAAGCCACCGGCGTCGAGCTCGATCGCGTCAGCGCGTATTCCGCCAAATACACCGGCTACCCGATCACCGGCGGCAAGCTGGATGCGGACGTCCACTACACGCTCGACCAGCGCAAACTTTCCGCCAACAACCATTTCTTCATCACCCAGATCAGCTTCGGCCCGCGCGACGAAAGCCCCGGCGTCAAGCACCTGCCCGTGAAGCTGGCCGTCGCACTGCTGAAGGATTCACAAGGCAATGTCGACATCAACCTGCCGGTGTCGGGATCACTGGACGATCCCCAATTCAGCGTCGGCAGCCTCGTGTGGCGCGCGATGGTCGGCCTCATCACCAAGGCCGTCACGGCACCATTCCGGCTGCTCGGTGCCGCGTTCGGCGGCAGCCACGGCGAAGACCTCGACTACGTGGCATTCGCACCAGGTTCGGCCGTGCTGGACAAGAACGCGAAAGCCCGCCTGACGCGGATCGTGGCAATGTTGCAAAAGAAGCCGGGCCTCGTGCTGCAACTCACTGGCCGCGTCGATCCCACCAAGGACGTCGCCGGCCTGCGCAAGGTCACGGTCGATGACCTGATCCACAAGGCCAAGCTGCAGGACACCGAAGGCAAGCACGCGGACACCTCGCCCGCGGCACTGGCAGCGGTGCAGATCACCCCGGACGAATACGTGAAGTACCTGAAGCGCGCGTACAAGGCGGACGACTTCAAGGGCAAGCCGCGCGACTACTTGGGTTTGAAGCTGCCCAAGCCCGCCGAAATGCGCAAGCTCATGGAAGCGAACGTGCCGACCGACGCGCAGGCGCTCAAGGCCCTCGCCGGGCGCCGCGCCGATGCCGTGCGCGCGCGGCTTGAAGCCGACAAGCTCGCCGCCAGCCGCATCACGATCGAAGCGCCGAAGCTCGACGCCAAGGGCATCGGCGACAAAGGGCCGACAACACGCGTGCAGTTCGGCATCGCCCAGCACTGAAACGACCGCGCGTTGCTTCACAGGGCCACCACATCGGGTCAAAATGCGGCTTTGACCCGATGGAATCCCCCATGAGCTATCCCGCGCAAGACCGCTACGCCTCCGAACTCCAATCCATCCGCGACTCGGGCCTCTTCAAGGACGAGCGCGTCATCGTGTCACCGCAGTCGGCCGAGATCACCCTGGCCGACGGCCGCAAGGTGCTGAACTTCTGCGCCAACAATTATCTCGGCCTGGCCGACCACCCGCGCCTGGTCAAGGCCGCGCAGACGGCACTGGACACGCACGGTTTCGGCATGGCGTCGGTGCGTTTCATCTGCGGCACGCAGGACCTGCACAAGCAGCTTGAACACGACCTCGCGAAGTTCTTCGGCACCGACGACGCGATCCTGTACGTCGCGTGCTTTGATGCCAACGGCGGCCTGTTCGAGCCGTTGCTGGGCGAAAACGACGCCATCATTTCCGACGCACTCAACCACGCCTCGATCATCGATGGCGTGCGCCTGTGCAAGGCCAAGCGCTTCCGCTACGCCAACGGCGACATGGCCGACCTGGAAAAGCAGCTCCAGGCCGCCGATGCTGCGGGCGCGCGCACCAAGCTGATTTCGACCGACGGCGTGTTCTCGATGGATGGCGTCATCGCGCCGCTGGATGAAATCACGCCCCTGGCCGCGAAGTACCACGCGCTGGTGCACATCGACGAGTCGCACGCCACCGGGTTCATCGGCAAGACCGGCCGCGGCTCGGCCGAGGTGAAGGGCGTGCTGGACAAGATCGACATCTTCACCGGCACCCTGGGCAAGGCGCTGGGCGGCGCCGCGGGCGGCTTCACCACCGGCCACCGGGAAATCATCGACCTGCTGCGCCAGCGCTCGCGGCCGTACCTGTTCTCCAACTCGCTGCCGCCGGCGCTGGT
>JAICHS010000221.1 GCA_025924775.1 Rhodanobacteraceae bacterium | reverse complement strand
GGCCGGTTCGACCTTGGCACGGACCGCGGCCGCGATCGCAGCCACCACATCACCCCCGGCGGGGGCGCGCAATGCATTCATGTCTACTCGATTTCGACGACTGGAAGGGAACGCCTAGGATACCGCCACCCCCCAAATCCATTCCACCCCCGAGGCCTGTGAAAATCCCGCCGCGCGCCGCTTTCGCCGTACCCGGCCGCGCCACTGCCTGTCGCGGGACAACGCCGCCCGACATACCAAAGCGCGTATGTCGAAACCACGCGAAACGTCGATCGGGTCCGCTTTTGACCACGCCGGCGGGCCGCTGGCGGGAGGCCCTCGCATCATCGACGCCAGCGTGCGCGCCACCGCAACCTGCAGCCATTCCAGAGGTCGAGCGTGCGGGAACCCCAAGCCCAATTGCCAGGGCCCACTTGCCCCGGACCCACCCGTCCCGAGCCAACCCGTCCAGGTTGTACCTGCGTCGGGTCAGCCGGCAGACGGGCCTGCCGCGGCGGGTGCTGGTGATGGCCGCGCTGGCCCTGGCATTGATCGTGCTGCTGGCGTTTGCGCTGTTCCAGAGCGCGCAGCACTACCGGCGGTGAAGAGTCACGCTGGTGCTGAGCGACGCCGACCACGCCCAGGCGTGCGCCCGCGCCGAAGCCATCCGCAAGGCCACCGCCGAACTGATCGTCCATTACCGCGCCACTTGCAGGGCGCCGTGGTCAACGGCAACCCCTCGTCCCCGTTGTGCTGGGGAATGCCCATTTGCAAATTCGGTGCAGCAAGACTGGCGACGTGTGCGGCGAATCGGTGGATAATGGAGAATTAATAACCTGTCGAGTAGAGAAACCTCGATGACGAATTTGTTGTGTCGTACCGCCGGCAGCCTGGGCCTGGCATTGGTGTTGGGCGCGTGCAGCCACTCGGCCCCTCCGGCACCGGCACCCCAGGAAGTCGGCACCGTCACCGCGGCCCCGCAGAACGTGCCGCTGTCCAAGGATTTCGTGGGCCGCCTGTCGGCCTTCCGGACCGCCGCCATCAACGCCCGCGTCGCGGGCGTGCTGCTGAAGCGCACCTACAAGGAAGGCAGCGAGGTCAAGGCCGGGCAACTGTTGTTCCAGATCGACCCCGCGCCGTACAAGGCGGCGCTCGACAATGCGCGCGCGCAACTGGCGCAGGCGCAGGCGAGCTATGCCAACGACCGCGTCAAGGCCCGGCGCTCGCGTGAGCTGGCGCCCAAGGGGTACATCTCCAGGACCGACCTCGACAACGCGCTGGCCGCCGAACGCACGGCCAAGGCCGCAGTGCAGGCGGCACAGGCCAACGTCGAGAGCGCGCGGATCAACCTTGGCTACGCCAGCGTCACCTCGCCCATCGCCGGGCGCGCGGGCGAGCAGCAGGTGACCGAGGGCGCACTGGTCGGCCAGGGCACCGACACCCTGCTGACCACCGTCGACCAGATCGACCCGCTGTACGTGAACTTCACCATCAGCGTGGGTGAACTGGACGAACTGCGGCAACTGCAGCGCAACGGCCGCGTCAACCTGTCGACGCTGGACCAGGCCGGGGTCAAGGTCACGCTGCCGAACGGCACGCCCTATCCCGAACCCGGCAAGCTGGATTTCTCGTCGGTCAACGTCAACCCTGCCACTGGCGCGGTCAACATGCGCGCGCTGTTGCCCAATCCACAGCACACGCTGCTGCCCGGCAGTTACGTCAACCTCACGGTCGACATGGGCGAGCGCCCCAGTGCGTTCCTGATCCCGCAGGCCGCGGTGCAACGCGACATCAAGGGCAACTACGTGCTGATCGTCGGCAAGGACGGCAAGGTCGCGCACCGGGACATAACCACCAACGGCACCTCCGGTGTGGACTGGATCGTCACCAAGGGACTGGCGGCCGGCGACCAGGTGATCGTATCGGGCATCCAGATGGTGCAGGAAGGTGCGCCCGCCAAGGCGACGCCGTGGCAGCCGCCGGCTTCCGGCGGTACGGCGGCGGTATCCACCTCCGCACCCGCCAGCACCGCTGACGGCGCGTAACGGGACTCTCCATGTCGAATTTCTTCATCGACCGGCCCATCTTTGCCTGGGTCATCGCCATCCTGATCACGCTGGGCGGCGCGCTGGCGATCCTGAGCCTCGGCGTGCAGTCCTACCCGGACATCGCACCGCCCGAGGTGTCCATCACCGCGCGCTACCCCGGCGCCAGCGCCAGCACCGCCGAGGGTTCGGTGACCGAAGTCATCGAGCAGCAGCTGACCGGCATCGACCACCTGCTGTATTTCAGTTCCAGCACCAGCTCCAACGGCCGCGTCCAGATTTCGCTGACGTTCGAGCCGGGCACCGATCCGGACATCGCCGCGGTCCAGACGCAAAACCAAGTGACGCGCGCCGAGCCTTTGTTGCCGCAGGCGGTCCTGCAATCCGGGATCGTCGTTGCCAAGGCCAATCCAGACACGCTGATGGCAGTGGCGCTGGTTTCCACCAATCCCGCCATCAACCGCGACCGCCTGAACGACATCGTGGCCTCGCAGGTGTTGAACCCGATCTCGCGCGTGCAGGGCGTGGGCACCACCCGCCAGTTCGGCGCCGAATACGCGATGCGCATCTGGCTCAACCCCGAGAAGATGCACGGCTACGGCCTGTCGGCCACCGACGTGCTGAACGCGGTGCAGGCCCAGAACATCCAGGTCGCCGCGGGCACCCTGGGCGCCGATCCTGCGGTCAAGGGCTGGGGCTTTACCGCGAACGTCGCGGGCGAAGGCCTGTTCTCGACGCCCGAGCAGTTCCTCAACATCATCCTGCGCGCCAACCCGGACGGCACGGTGGTCAAGCTGGGCGACATCGCGACCGCGGAATTCGGGCCGCAAAACTACGGTTTCGACACCACCTACAACGGCAAGCCCATCGGCGCGTTCGCGATCCAGACGCTGCCGGGCGCGAATGGGCTGCAGGTGGCCAAGGCCGTGCGCGCCGAGATGGCGAAGCTGGCGGTGGGCTTTCCGCAAGGCGTGACGTGGTTCGTCCCCTATGACACCACCACCTTCATCACGATCTCCATCAACGACGTGCTGAAGACCCTGGTCGAGGCGCTGATCCTGGTGTTCGCGGTGATGCTGGTGTTCCTGCAAAACCTGCGCGCCACCCTGATTCCAGCGTTGGTGATACCGATCGCGTTGCTGGGCGCCTTCATCGGCATGGCGGCGATGGGCTTCACGATCAACCAGCTCACGTTGTTCGGCATGGTCATGGCCATCGGCATCGTGGTCGATGACGCGATCGTCGTGATCGAGAACATCGAACGCATCATGAGCGAGCAGGGTCTGTCGGCGCGCGACGCGGCCCGCAAGGGTATGGGTGAAATCTCGGGCGCGGTGGTGGCGATCACGGCCGTGCTGCTGGCGGTGTTCGTGCCGTCGGCGCTGCAGTCGGGTTCGACCGGCATCATCTATCGCCAGTTCGCCCTGACCATCGCGATATCGATGTTCTTCTCGGCGTTCCTGGCGCTGACCTTCACGCCCGCGCTGTGCGCCAGTTTCCTGAAGCCCGCCGACGACAAGCCGAAGAACGTCTTCTCCCGCAAGTTCAACCAGCTGTTCGACTGGACGCACCACACCTACGTCGGACACGTCGCACACGCCGTGCGCCACGCGCCGCGCTGGATGCTGGTGTTCGTGGTGGTCGCGATACTGGCGGGCTTTCTCTATACCCGCCTGCCCGGCAGCTTTTTGCCGCAGGAGGACCAGGGCTACCTGATGGCCACGGTGCAACTGCCGCCGGGCGCGACCAAGCAGCGCAGCGAGGTCGTGATGCGCCAGATGTGGAGCGTGCTGAAGCAGGATCCCGCCGTCGAAAGCGTGATGCAGATCGTCGGCTTCAGCTTCGTCGGCTCGGGCGAAAACAACGGCATGGCCTTCATCAAGCTGAAGGACTGGGGGCAGCGCAAATACACGGCCGAAGAGCTGATCCCGCGCTTGAACGCACAATTGCACCAGAAGATCCGGGATGCGTTCATCATCGTCGTCAACCTGCCGACCGTGCACGGCCTCGGCCAGTTCGGCGGCTTCGACATGTACCTCGAAGACGTCAGCGGCCAGGGTCGCCCGGCGCTCGACCGGGCGCTGCAAACCGTCCTCACCAAGAGCAAGCAGGAGAAGGCGCTGGTCAACGTGCGACCCAACCAGCTGCCTCCGGCGCCGCAGCTTGATTTCAACATCGACCGCGTGCAGGCGGCCTCGATGGGGTTGTCGGTCTCCGACGTCGCCAACGCCGCCAGCCTGATGCTGGCGCCCACCAACGTGGGACAGATGTTCGCCGAGGGCCGCGTGAAGTTCGTGATGCTGCAGGCCGCGGCGCCCTTCCGGATGGGCCGCGACGCCTTCAGCAAGTTCTACACGCCCAGCAGCACCGAGAAGAATCCCGACGGCACGCCGGCGATGATCCTGATCTCCAACGTCATCCACAGCCACTGGGAGATGGTTTCGCCCTCGCTGTCGCGCTTCAACGGCAACCCCGCCATCGAGGTCGTGGGCGACGCCGCGCCGGGCTTCCAGTCCGGGCAGGCGATGGACGCCATCGGCAACAT
>JAICHS010000220.1 GCA_025924775.1 Rhodanobacteraceae bacterium | reverse complement strand
TCGCCAAGTGGAAGAAACTCGGCCTGGTCGGCTGCGCGGCCAAATAATTCATCGGAGCGGATGGCACCCCGGCATGGCGACACTTGAACTGCGCAACCTCGAGAAGCACTACGGCGGCGTACATGCGGTGGATGGCATCGACCTTGCGATCGCCGACGGCGAGTTCCTGGCGATCCTGGGGCCGTCCGGTTGCGGCAAAAGCACCACGATGCGGATGATCGCCGGGCTGGAGCCGCCTACCAAGGGCGACATCCTGATCGGCGGCGAGGTGGTGACCCACCTGCCGCCGCGGCTGCGCAACGTTTCGATGGTGTTCCAGAGCTACGCGCTGTATCCGCACATGTCGGTCGCGGAAAACATCGCGTTCCCGTTGAAGGTGCGGCGCGTCGCCCGTGCGGAGCGCGAGCAGAAGGTGCAATGGGTGGCCAAGCTGATGGGCGTGGAACGCCTGCTGCAGCGCCGCCCGGCGCGGCTGTCGGGAGGCGAGAAGCAGAAGGTCGCGCTGGCGCGCGCGCTGGTGCGCGACCCGACGCTCTTCATCTTCGACGAACCACTCAGCTCGCTGGATGCGAAAGTGCGCGCGATGGCGCGCAGCGAGCTGCGCCTGCTGCACGACCGTACCGGCATCACCACCGTCTACGTCACGCACGACCAGCTCGAGGCGCTCGGCATGGGCGACCGCATCGCGGTCATGGAAGGTGGCCGGGTCCGCCAGGTCGGCACGCCGCAGGAGTTGTACGCCCACCCCGCGGACACCTTCGTGGCGTCCTTCCTCGGCACGCCGCCGATGAACCTGCTGGAACGCGAAGGCCACGTCCTGGGCTTCCGCCCCGAGTTCGTGCACCTCGCCGGGGCCGCGGGCGCCTCCGCCGATGCCCTGCGGCTGCAGGCGAAGATCGTGGAACTGGAATTCCTGGGCGCGGACTGGCAGATGTACGCGCACGTCGGCGACGAGGCCAACCCACAGAAGCTGCTGGCGCGGATGCAGCCACCGGAGGCGTCGGCCCTGCACGTGGGCGATGCGGTCGAGCTGGCGGTCGAACGCGTCCACCTGCGCCATTTCGACAAGGCCACCGGACGCCGGATCGCAGCCGATGGCGACTGATTCGACCGCGCCCCCCCCAGCTGCCGGCGAACGCCGCCCCGGCATCGGCGATCGCAGCGGCCTGCTCGGCGGCTTGATGCTGGCGCCCGCGGTGATCTACATCGTCGCGCTGGTGGGGGTGCCGTTCATGCTGGCGATCGCGCTCAGCACGAGCAGCGCTACGGTCGGCGCACCCGGCATCCACGGTTTCGTGGGGCTGCAGAACTTCATCGACGTGATGCACCAGCCGGCGTTTCCGGTCGCGCTGCGCAACAGCGTGATCGTGACGCTCGCGACGCTGGTGGTGACGATCATCTTCGCCACCGCCGAATCGGAACTGTTCGCGCGCGACTTCCGCGGCAAGTGGTTCTGGCAAATCATCATCATCCTGCCGTGGGCGATGCCGGTTTCGCTGGCGGCGGTGAACTGGCTGTGGCTGCTGGATTCGCAATTCAGTCCAGTGGACTGGATCCTGCGGCAGCTCCACCTGCTGGGCCCGGGCACCCTGCTGGGGCCCGCCAATCATCTTTATTACTACGGCAGGGAATGGCTTGGGCTGGCTTCCATCACGATGATCAACGTGTGGCGGCTGCTGCCGCTGGCGACCATCATCGTTCTGGCCGGTCGCACCTCGATCCCACGCGACATCTACGAGCAGGCGCAGGTCGACGGCGCGGGCTTCTTCCGCGTGCTGTTCCGCATCACGGTGCCGGCGCTGGGGCCGATCCTCGTGGTCGTCAGCATGTTCACCGCGCTGATGGTGTTCGGCGACATGACGATCACGGCCATCACCACCCACGGTGGCCCCGGGTATTCCACCCAGATCCTCCCCTACTGGGCGTTCGTGAAGGGCATCGACGGCGGCGCGCTCAGCCAAGGTGCGGCGGTGGCGCTGTTCATGTTCCCGATCCTGCTGGCGGCGGCCGTTCTGGCGCTGCGCATGGCGTTCCGTCAGGAAAACCAATAGGACCCGCATGATGAAAGGGCTGCTGCGTCGCGTCGGTTTCTGGGTCGGCCTACTGCTGTTCGCGCTGTTTGCCGTGTTTCCGGTCGTGTGGATGCTGATCTCCACCTTCAAACAGACCGGCGACCTGTACAACGCGGGCAACAACCCGTTCCTGTTCAACCTGCCGCCGACGCTCGAGAACGTCACGTTCCTGTTCACCGGCACCCACTACCCGGTCTTCCTGTGGAACTCGTTCCTGATCGGCGTGCTGGTGGTCGTCATCACCCTGTCGTTGGCGGTGCCGGCGGCATACAGCCTGTCGCGCCTGGTCGGGCGCTGGGGCGAACGCTCGGGCATCGCGATCTTCCTGGTCTATCTGATCCCGCCGACCCTGCTGTTCATCCCGCTGTTCCAGCTCATCAGCGCCATCAACGCATCCAACACCATCTGGTCGCTGGTGCTGGTGTACCCCACGATCACGGTGCCGTTTTGCACCTGGCTGCTGCTGGGCTTCTTCAAGTCGATGCCGCGCGAAATGGAGGAAGCGGCGCTGATCGACGGCTGCAGCCGTTGGCAGGCCTTCCTGCGGGTGGCGATGCCCATGGCGTGGCCTGGCATCGCCACCTGCGTGGTGTTTGCCTTCGCGTTGCCGCTGAGCGACTACATCTATGCCGCCTCGTTCGTCAGTTCGACTTCGGCGCGCACCGTAAGCGCGGGGGTCCCCACCGAACTCATACGCGGCGACGTGTATTACTGGCAGTCGCTGATGGCGGCCGCGGCCATCGTGACGATTCCGCTGGCAATCGCCTACGGGCTGCTGTTCGGCAAACTGGTGAAAGGCTTCCAGACCGAACCCGCTTCGGGCGTGTAGCCAGACGCACGCGTCCGCGCATGGCCGATGCCGCTGGGTGCCCCGACGGGCGGACCAGGCAGGCCGGGCGCAATGCCCTACTCGAACAGCGCGGCAGCCTTCATCAGCGTCGAGATGAATCCCCACGCCAGGGGGATCAACGCAACCGCCCAGACCAGCGCAATCAGCGCTGGCGGCGTGCCGCGCGCCGCCGCCGTGGAACGCGCGTCCGGATGTTCAATCGTGTCCATGGTTCAGGCCGCCTCCGGCGCGGTTGCGTCCAGTGGCTCCGAAGCCTCCTGGTGGTGGTGGCGCGCATCGACCTGATGCACCAGCAGGTTGCAGACGAAGCCGGCCGCCAGCAGGCCCACCATGATGTACAAGGTCACCGTGTAGGCCTGCGATTTCGGCACGCCCGACGCGATCTGGAACTGGCGGATGTAATTGACCAGTACCGGCCCTGCGACACCCGCCGCCGACCATGCGGTCAGTTCGCGGCCGTGGATCGCGCCCACGTGCATGGTGCCGAACAGATCCTTCAAATACGCCGGCAGCGTCGAGAACGCGCCACCGTACATACTGATGATGACGCAGTAGAACAGCACGTACAGGACCACGTGCCCGCCCGCCGCCAGGGTCGGCACCAGCGCGTACAGCACGACGCCCAGCACGAAGAACACGTAGTACGTGTTCTTGCGTCCGATGTAATCGGACACCGTCGCCCAACCAAAGCGCCCGCTCATGTTGAACAGGCTCAACAGGCCGACGAAACCGGCGGCCGCGGCCACGCTGATCTTGCCCGGCATCATTTCCTGCGCCATCGCCGAGGCCTGCCCCAGGATGCCGATGCCGGCGGTGGTATTGAGGAAGATGATCATCCACACCAGCCAGAACTGCGGTGTCCGCCATGCCTGCCCGACCGCCACGTTGGCCGTCGTGACCAGTTTCCTCGCCTGGGTAGGCGCCACGAAACCCGCGGGTTTCCAGCCGTCGGGCGGAACGCGCACGATCAGCGCGCCGATCGACATCAGGATGAAATAGATCACGCCCATCGCCACGAACGTCTGGGCGATACCCAGCGAGGTGGGTGTGCGGAAGAAGTGCATCAGGCCCACGCCCAACGGCGAGCCGATCATGGCGCCGCCCCCGAAGCCGCAAATCGCCATGCCCGTCGCCAGACCCGGATGGTCGGGGAACCACTTGATCAGCGTCGAGACGTGCGAGATGTAGCCAATGCCCAGGCCGCACCCACCGATCACGCCGTAGCCGAGGTAGATCAGCCACAACTGGTGCGTGGCGACGCCCGCGGCGGACACCATGAAACCGCCACTGAAAAACAGCGTGGCCAGGGCCATCGATTTGCGCGGCCCGTTGCGCTCCACCCATCTGCCGCCGATCGCGGATGCCGTTCCCAGCAGCAGCATCGCGATGCTGAAGATCCAGCCCACCTGCGCCAACCGCCAGTCCCCCGGAGCCGACCCGGTGATGCCGATCAGTTTGGTCAACGGCAGGTTGAACACACTGAACGCATAGGCCTCGCCAATGCTCATGTCGACCAGCAACGCCGCGGGTGGCACCATCCAGCGGCTGTAACCCGGCGGTGCGATCGTACGTTCGCGATCCAGGAATGACATTCGAATGGCCCCCTTCCTCCCGAAAACCAGAAAAGACTTTCCGTCAAGGCTGTTACGGCAACCGCACCGC
>JAICHS010000219.1 GCA_025924775.1 Rhodanobacteraceae bacterium | reverse complement strand
GCGGACGTGCGTCCGGTCGAACACCGCGGGGCCGTTCGCGCCCGCAAGTTCGCTGCCGGCGAGTTTCACCGGCGCGCCGCCGTCGGTGGAGACGCGGTACAGATCCTTGATCGACGAACCCTTGCGCTTCAGCTTGAAATAAACGCCGTGGCCATCGGCGCTCCAATACTCGTCCTCCACCGGCGGACCGATCCAGTCGGGATCGGCCATGATCTGCGCCAGCGTGAGCTTGTGCGGCGTGGCCTGGGCCGCGGGGGTAGCGGATTCCTGTGGCGCGGCGGCTTGTGCGCCCACACTGGCCAGCAGGCAAGCCAGGCTGGCAACGGCGATGCGATGCATGAGGGTGTCCCGGACAAAAGGCCAGTTAGCCATGCGCCAACCGGACGCGCAAGCGCCAGAAGTCCCCTTGGCGATGCGCGTGCGCGCATGGCGTGGCGGGTGTCGCGCCGCTACCCTGCCGGCATCCTTCCGACCGGAGCGCCACCATGTCCCGCCTTCGCCTCCTCGCCGGCCTTGGCTTCGGGGTGCTGTCTGGCCTCGCGTACGCACAAACGCCCATCCCGCATTCCAGCGCGGTTACCGGCTACGCGCTGATCGACACGCAACACGAGGCTCCCGCCATACCGCCGCCAACCCGCAGGGATTCCATCACCGAAACATTTTTCGGCACCGCGGTCCGGGACCCCTACCGTTGGCTGGAAGACGCCCGTGCGCCCGCCGTCAAGCAATGGATCGCCGCGCAGAACGCTTACACCGAAAAGGTGATGGACGGCTTCGCCGGCGCCAAGGCCATCGCCAGGCGCGTGGGCGAACTGGCGCTGACCTCCACGCAGCAGTTCGACCCGGAAATCGCGGGTGGCACCCTGTTCTACCTGCGCCAGACGCCGCCGCAACCGCAGGCGGTGCTGGTGGCCAAGGCGTGGCCGGCCGGCAGCGCGAAGGTGCTGGTCGATCCCAACGCCGTGGCCGACACGCCCGCGATCACCGGCTACTGGCCCTCGCCCGATGGCAAGTACGTCGCCTACGGCACCGCCGAGGGTGGCAACGAGGAAACCACGATCCATTTCATCGAGGTCGCAACCGGCAAGCTGCTTGCCGATGCGCTGCCCCACGCCGGTGGCGGAACCACGCCACAGGCGCTGGTGTGGGATGCCGATGGCAAGGGTGTCACCTACGTGCGCCTGCCGTTGCCCGGAAGCGTGCCCGACGCCGACCTGCAGTTCAACGCGGCGTTGTACCACCACGCGCTCGGCACCGCCGCGAACGCTGACCCGCTGGAATTCGGCAAGGGCCTGTCGAAGGTGGCCGAATACACCCTGCTGGGTTCGGCCGATGGCCGGCACGCCGCCGCGTTGCTGCACTATGGCGACGGCGCGCCCGACGCGGTGTACCTGCGCCGCGGCAATGGCGGGTGGAAGCTCGCGCTGGGCACCGACGCCAACGTGCGCGCGGCATCCAGCGTCAACCAGGGCGCCGCGTGGGCGGGTGACCGGCTACTGGTGATCGCCTACCAGAATGCCCCGCGCGGCAAGCTGCTGGCACTGGACGCCGATGGCAAATCCACCGAACTCGTCAAGCAGGGCGCGTGGGCGATGCATTCCGTCGCGCCCATCCAGGGCGGCTTCCTGCTCGTCGAAGTGCGTGGCCCCGACTGGCGCGTGCGGCAATATTCGGGCACCGGCAAATTCGTGCGTGGCGCGCCGTTGCCCGCGTCCGGCATCGGCGTGGGCGCCATCGCCAGCAGCGCGGCATCGTCGCGCGCGCTGATCAGTTATTCCGGTTGGACGATTCCCTCGCGTTGGGCCGAATACGACGGCGGCAACGGCGCGTTGAAGACGGTGTTCGAAGTCAAACCTGCGGCCGACTATTCCAGGGTCGTGACATATCGGTTGGATGCGACCAGCAAGGACGGCACCAAGGTGCCGGTGACGGTCATCGCGCTTAAGGGGGTTACGCCCAACGGCGCACGCCCGGCCATCCTGTACGGCTACGGCGGCTACGGCATCACCAGCGCGCCGCGCTTCCTCGGCTCGACGCTCGCGTGGCTGGAACGCGGCGGCGTGTACGCGGTCGCCAACATCCGCGGAGGAGGCGAATTCGGCGAAGGCTGGCACGCCGACGGCATGCTCGGCAAGAAGCAGAACGTGTTCGACGATTTCCACGCGGCCGCGCAGGCGCTGGTCGCGCAGCATTGGACCGATCCCGCGCACCTCGGCATCCTCGGCGGCTCCAACGGCGGCCTGCTGATGGGCGCTGCGCTGACGCAGCATCCGTCGGCCTACCGCGCGGTGGTGTCGTTGGTCGGCATCTACGACATGCTGCGCTCCGAGCTGTGGCCCAACGGCCAATACAACATTTCCGAATACGGCACCGTCACGCAGCAACCTGACTTCGAATGGCTGCGCGCGTACTCGCCGCTGCAGAACGTCAAGCCACACACCCCGTACCCCGCGGTGCTGTTGATCACCGGCGTCAACGATCCGCGCGTCGCACCGTGGCAGTCGCGCAAGTTCGCAGCCGCGTTGCAGGCCGCGACCACCTCGAAGCATCCGGTGTTGCTGCTGACACGCATGCACGAAGGCCACGGCGTCACCGCGTCCTTCAGCCAGCGCGTCGGCAACATGGCGGCAGCAATGGCGTTCTTCGCGCAGGAACTCGGACTGCCCGCGGAGACCGCCAAGTGACGCTGGAGTGCGTGGAGATCGAGACCGCCCCGAAGCCACGCCACGCGGTGATCTGGCTGCACGGCCTCGGCGCCGACGGCCACGACTTCGAGCCCATCGTGCCGCAACTGGTGCGCCCGGAATGGCCCGCGTTGCGGTTCGTGTTTCCCCATGCACCGATACGGCCGATCTCGCTCAATGGCGGCTTGCCGATGCGCGCGTGGTACGACATCGCCGGGTTCGACCTGTCGCAAAAGCAGGATGAGGCCGGTATTCGTGCGTCGCTCGCGGAAGTCGCGAAGCTGGTCGCGCGTGAAGTGGGGCGGGGCGTGCCGGCGTCGAATCTCGTGCTGACCGGTTTCTCCCAGGGTGGTGCGATCGCGCTGGCGGCCGGGGTGCGCCACGCGCAAACGCTGGCGGCGATCGTGGCCCTTTCGACCTACCTACCGATCGCCGACATGACCGCAGGCGAGCGCGGCGAGGCCAACGCCGCGACGCCGATTTTCATGGGCCATGGCGCGTTCGACCCCGTGGTGCCGCAGTACCTCGGCGAGCGTTCGCGCGATCAATTGCGCGAATGGGGTTACCGCGTCGACTGGCACAGCTATCCGATGGCGCACCAAGTCTGCCCGCAGGAAATCGACGAGCTTGCGGAGTTCCTCGAGCAGCACGGGATGGCCCGCTGATTTCCGAGTAGCGGTGCCCGCGGACGGCGATTGACCGGTGTCAGTGCGCCGGGCGTTTCACGACCCGCACAATGCCCGGACGGCCAACGCGCCACTGCGCGCCGACCCGCAACCGGATGACCAGGATGAAAGCAGCCCCGACCGATGCACCGCTGCACGCAGGCGCTGCCGAGCGCGGTTCCGGGCGTGCGTCGAAGCGCAAACCCGCCAAGCCGCCGCGGCCGGCCCCGTGGACGTGTCCGCGCTGCGGCACCCGCAAGCTGCTGCGCGGCGACCAGCCGCGCTGAACAGGACGCGCGCGCGCCTGTCCGCCATACTGCGCGGCATGGGGACCTCCACGCCCGAATCGGCCCAGCAGCAGGCGATGCTGCCCGACTTCTGCAGTTTGACGTCGGTGTTCACGCTAGTGGTGGTGGCCGAGTTGGTGGTGGTGATCGACGCGCTGGCGCCGGATGTGCACATGCACTGGCGCGGCTTCGCCACGGCCACGGTGTTCGTGGTCTGGCTGGCGCTGCTGGCGTCGTTGCTGCTGTGCCAGTTGAAACCTTTGTTGGTGCGCGGTTCGCGCATGGCCGCGTGGCTGCTGGCGTGGCTCGCGCTGGTCGCGCTGGTCGCCGTCGCCAGCGCGGTGGTGGCGTGGCTGGACCACGCACTCGGCACCGCACTGACGCCCGCGTCGGCGCCGCGCTTCGTCGCCGGCAACGCGGTCCTGGCGGCGCTGCTGGGTGCCGCGCTGCTGCGTTACTTCTACGTGTTGGCCGAATGGCGCGCGCGGCTGGCGGCGGTGGCGCGCGCGCAATTCGAGGCCTTGCAGGCGCGCATCCGCCCACATTTCCTGTACAACAGCATGAACACCGTCGCGGCGCTGGTACGGGTGGATCCGGGTGCCGCCGAACGCACCGTCGAGGACCTGGCGGAGCTGTTCCGCGCCTCGCTCGGGGCCGGCGACAAACCCAGCACCCTGGGTGCGGAACTCGGCCTGATCGACCGGTACCTTGCGATCGAGCAGTTGCGCCTGGGCGACCGGCTGAAAATCGAACGCGATCTTGCGGACCTGCCGGCCACACTGGAAATGCCCGCGCTGTTGCTGCAGCCACTGGTCGAAAACGCCATCTACCACGGCGTCCAGCCGCGCCGCGAAGGCGGCACCCTGCGTCTCGCGGGGCACCGCACCGACGACCACGTCGAAATCGAGATCGCCAATCCGTTGCCCGAAGCCGCCGCACCGGCGCGCCACGG
>JAICHS010000218.1 GCA_025924775.1 Rhodanobacteraceae bacterium | reverse complement strand
TGGTTGCGGGGGGCGTGTTGCAGCATTACGTGTTGGGCAGCTATTCCGCGCGCAAGCTGGGTCTTGCGACCACCGGCAATGCGGGTGGCGTGCACAACCTCGTCGTGGCGCCCGGATCGGTGGATGGCAGCGCCGAAGACTTCAACGGCTTGTTGCGACGCATGGACACGGGGCTTCTGGTCACCGAGTTGATCGGGCAGGGCGTGTCGATCGTCACCGGCGACTATTCGCGCGGCGCCGCGGGGTTCTGGGTGGAGCATGGCGAGATCGCGTATCCGGTGCAGGAGATCACCATCGCCGGCAACCTGCGCGACATGTTCATGGCTGTGCAGGCCATCGGTACCGACGTCGATCCGCGTTCCTCGATCCTCACGGGCTCGCTGCTGGTCGGCCACATGACCGTCGGGGGTGAATGACGACGCCCGGCACGGCCGGGCGGGGTCGATGTGCTAACGGGAGCGATCACAGCCGCGGTCGGCTTGACACATGCCCGACACCCCACGAGAGTTTGGCCACGGCCCGTCGTCCACCACTGCGTTGAGGGAAAGCAGCCATGAGCGTTCCACCGGAATCCGCGCCCCAGACCCCGCCGCAGGCGAGCGGCAACAGCGACGATCGCAACCTTGCGATGCTGACCCATCTGTCCGGGATCATCTTCAGCTTCCTGGTGCCGCTGGTCGTGTGGCTGGTCCACAAGGACAACGCATCCAAGTCGTACCTGGTTGCGGAGTCCAAGGAGGCGCTGAACTTCCAGCTCACGGTGCTGATCGGCTACGTCATCTGCTGGGTGCTGACGGCGATCCTGATTGGTGCGCTGTTGTGGTTCTTCGTATGGGTTGCCAACCTGGTGTTCTGCATCCTCGCGGCCGTGCAAGTCAGCAACACCGGCAGCTACCGCTATCCGTTCGCGTTGCGCCTGATCAAGTGAGTGCAGGATGCGCGTATCCCCTGCAGCCCATGGATGGGCGTTGACCCGGGATCCATGGTCGGGCGTGTCCGGGATGTGGGCGCACCTGCCCTGCGCTACGGTTCTTCGTCCGGCGCAAAGGGCTGTGCCGTTTCCGGGTGCTCGGGGTCGAGCACCAGCTTGACCCGCGCTTCCGCCTGCGCGAGTGCGGTCTGGCAAGTGCGGTAGAGCGCAATGCCGCGCTCGAAGGCACCCAGCGATTCGTCGAGGCTCAAATCCCCGCCCTCCATCTTTGCGACCAGGGTTTCGAGTTCGGCGAGCGACTGTTCGAAGGCCGCCACGGGCGAGGGCTCGGTGGCGGCGGTTTTGCTGGCTGGAGACTTGGGCATCCGCGCAAATTAGCGCAGCCACGCAGGTGAAGCAATCGGCCATCGGCGTGCCGCGCGGCGCGCCGCGCTTGCAAGTTTCGGGCGGGGCGATGAAAATTGCCGGCTCGCTGGTCGAACAAGGCAGCAGGATGCCGACCGGCAGGCGCGCCATGGATGGCGGACGGTAGCGGCGCCATGGATGGTTTTTCGAAAGATTTGCAGTGGTGGATGTAGCTCAGCTGGTTAGAGTCCCGGATTGTGATTCCGGTTGTCGTGGGTTCGAATCCCATCATCCACCCCATTTTTTGTACAATGCGTGGTTTGCGGGCCGTTAGCTCAGCTGGTAGAGCAGGAGACTCTTAATCTCTTGGTCGTAGGTTCGATCCCTACACGGCCCACCATTCCATCCAACGTACACCCCGGGACCTGGCGGCATCGCGAAAGTGGCGGAACTGGCAGACGCGCTGGATTTAGGTTCCAGTGGGGCAACCCGTGCGGGTTCGAGTCCCGCCTTTCGCACCACGGGGCCGTACACCGCCGGCAGCCGCGGGCACCGAATCTTGTGACAATCCCGTGGATGCGCCAGGCGCGCATCGACCGTCAGGAGCAACCATGCAAGTTTCCCTGGAAAACGTCGGCAAGCTCGAGCGCAAGCTGACGGTCAAGTTTCCCGCCGAACAGTTCGAGACCAAGGTGCGCCAGCGCATCACCGAGCTGGGCCACAGCGTGCGCCTCAAGGGCTTTCGCCCCGGCAAGGTGCCGGCCAAGGTCATCGAACAACGCTATGGCGACCAGGTGCGTGGCGAAGCGCTTTCCGACCTGATCGGCAGCACCTTCCGCGAGGCAGTGCAACAGCAGAACCTGCAGCCGGTCGCCAATCCCAGCATCGACACCGACGGCAAGCCGCAGGACGGCGAAATTGCCTACACCGCGACCTTCGAGGTGATGCCGGACCTGCCGACCGTCGATGTCGGCATCCTGAAGATCGACCGCCCGAAGGCGGAAGTGGGCGAAGCCGACGTCGAGAGGATGATCGAGACGCTGCGCACGCAACGCCGCACTTTCCAGAAGGTCGAGCGTGCCGCGGCCGACGGTGACATGGTGATCGTTGATTACCTCGCCCAATCGGACGATTTTCGTCACCCGGCCGAGGGTCGTGAACGCGCGGCCACGGTGATCGGCGGCAACACCGCGCTGGCGGTGTTCGACGGCGCGCTGGCCGGCCACGCCGCGGGCGAGAATCTGGCGTTTGACGTGGAGTTCCCCCCGACGTTCCCGATTCCGCAGCTGGCGGCCAAGCAGGCCAAGGTCGAGCTGCGCATCGGCGAGGTGCAGGCCTCCAGTATGCCGGAAGTAGACGCCGCGTTCATCCGCAATTTCGGCATCGCCGACGGCGATACGGAAACCTTCCGCAGGGAAGTCCGCTCCAACCTGGAGCGTGAGCTTGAAAACGCCCTGCGCGCGCGCCTGCGCAACGAGGTGGGCAGCAAGCTCGCCGCCACCTATGCCGACATCGAGGTGCCGAAGGTGCTGGAGACGGCGGAAGCCGAGTCGCTGGTGCGTGCGGCGATGCCGAACCTGTCCGGCGAGCAGGCGATTCCACCGGCGGCGCTGGAAGCGGCGCAGCCGATTGCGCACCAGCGCGTGATCGCGGGGCTGCTGCTGCGCCAGATCGCCCAAAGCAACAACCTGCGCGTGGACAATCGCAAGGTCACCGAGCGCATCGCCAAGATCGCCTCGACCTACGAAGAGCCCGAGCAGGTCGTTGAACTCTATCGCAACAACCCCCAGATGATGGACAACGTGCGGACCGCGGTGCTCGAAGACCAGGTTTCCGAGTGGGTGGCAGACCACGCGGACGCCACCGAGGTAAGCCTGAGTTTCGACGAGGTCATGCACCCGCAGAACACCGCGTCCTGAAATCGCGCGGTGCCAGCATCGCAACCATCATCCGGAGAGTCCCCATGCAGCAGTCCGTGAATCAGGAAACCCGCAGCCTCGGCCTGGTGCCGATCGTCGTCGAGCAGACCGCGCGCGGCGAGCGTTCCTTCGACATTTATTCGCGCCTGCTGAAGGAACGCATCATCTTCCTGGTCGGCCCGATCGACGACGGGGTGGCAAACCTTGTGGTCGCCCAGATGCTGTTCCTGGAATCCGAAAACCCCGAGAAGGACATCCAGTTCTACATCAACAGCCCGGGTGGCGTGGTGTCCGCGGGCCTGGCCATCTACGACACCATGCAGTTCGTCAAGCCGAATGTCAGCACCATGTGCATCGGCCAGGCCTGCAGCGCGGCGTCGCTGCTGCTGATGGCGGGCACCAAGGGCAAGCGGTTCGCACTGCCCAACTCGCGGGTGATGATCCACCAGCCGTCCGGCGGTGCGCAGGGCCAGGCCACCGACATCGAGATCCACGCCAAGGAGATCCTGTACCTGCGTGGCCGCCTGAACGAAATCTACGCCCGGCACACCGGCAAGACGCTGGAGCAGGTGGCCCACGACATGGAGCGCGACCGCTTCATGAGCGGCGAGGAAGCCCGGGATTACGGCCTGATCGACACGGTGGTCGATCGTCGCGCCGACGACTCGGTGAAATCCGCCTGAAGCGTTCGCTGCAACTCCCCGATTTTCCGACTGTTTCCGGACAATCCCCGCGCGCGCCGCTTGCCGGTCGACAGGTTCGGCTGTGTTATGCTGCGGTCCGCATCGGGGCTTCCCGCATGACGTATTGCACCATTGATCGACGGAGCACGAGATGAGCGAGGACCGGCCTGGCCGCGGCACTGAAGGCGGCAAGATCCTTTACTGCTCGTTCTGCGGGAAGAGCCAGCACGAGGTTCGCAAGCTGATCGCGGGCCCGAGCGTGTTCATCTGCGATGAATGCGTGGAGCTGTGCAACGACATCATTCGCGAGGAGCTGGAAGAGAAGGCCGCGTCCGGCCGTACCCAGCTGCCCAAGCCGCGCGAGATCATGGAGACGCTCGACCAGTACGTGATCGGGCAGTCGCGCGCCAAGAAGGCGCTGGCGGTGGCGGTGTACAACCACTACAAGCGCATGGAATCGCGCGCCAAGAAGGACGACATCGAGCTCGCGAAATCCAACATCCTGCTGATCGGTCCGACCGGCTGCGGCAAGACGCTGCTGGCCGAAACCCTGGCGCGCCTGTTGAACGTGCCGTTCACCATCGCCGATGCCACCACCCTGACCGAAGCGGGTTACGTCGGTGAGGATGTCGAGAACATCATCCAGAAGCTGCTGCAGAAGTGCGACTACGACGTCGAGAAGGCGCAGACCGGCATCGTCTACATCGACGAGATCGACAAGATCTCGCGCAAGAGCGA
>JAICHS010000217.1 GCA_025924775.1 Rhodanobacteraceae bacterium | reverse complement strand
GCCGCGGCCGCCGCGGGCGTCGGGGCCTTCACGTGCAGGCTGCTGTGCAGACCCGCGACCAGGAAAAACACCAGCACCGCGATGCCGAACAGCGCGGGCCCTTGCACGCGCCAGGAGACCGGGTGGATGGCCGCCGGCGGCACATCCGGGTTCCACTCCGACACCCGTCGCCAGCCAGGCCACACGCGCTCGATGTAGTAGTCGACGCTGTACGGGCTGGGGCCGGAGCGGCTGTTGATCACCATCAACGCGATGAACACCAGCACGTAAACGATGCCCGAGCCCATGTTGGTGGCGCCGATCGTGTACGGCCCGCCGAAGCCCTCGGCCGTGCTCCACACCAGCAGGCTGAACAGCGCGCCGAGCACATACACGCTCTTGCGCGCAAACCCCACCACCAGCGCGATCGCCAGCGCCGTTTCCACGATGCGCGTCAGCCACACGAACAAGCTGGCGTGCGGCGTGACCAGCGCGATCCACGCGTCAAACCACCACGCAGACCAAGCCGGCTGTCCTTGCGCCGCGTTGTGCAGATAGCCGACGTAGTGAACGGCGAAACCCGACGTCCACGTAAAGGCGGCGTTCGCCACCCAGATCAGGCCGAAGGCGACCCGCAACGCGGTACGCGCCATCGCCGGCCATGCGTGGGACTGCGGTGCTTGGTTCTGCGCAGGGGACATGCAGTTCTCCTCGATCAGTCGCGCGGCGCCGGGCCATGGCCGCACCGTGGCCTATCCTAAGCGTTGGACACCCTCTGCGCCATGCGAAAACGCATTGAGCGCCACCCGGGATCACGCTATAGTGCGCAACCCGCACGCCTTGTCGTCCAATCGGCCGGCCCTTCGGCTTGCCGCCGCGTTCGCAACTGCACCGTGGGCAGTTGGCCCAGCGGTAGGGCACTACCTTGACATGGTAGTGTTCAAGATCACAAGACATTGAAATATGCACGACAGTATGGAAGCTTGACACGCGCGTGACACACAATCGGGCGGTTAGCTCAGCGGTAGAGCACTTCCTTGACATGGAAGGGGTCACAGGTTCGATCCCTGTACCGCCCACCAAACCCAGCAAATACAGAATGGCCGCGATCACGTCGCGGCCATTTTTTATGCGCCATGGCAGTCGATTGGGTGCGCGACGACCTGCAGCACCGGCCTGTTGGTAAGCTGCGCTGAAATCGGCAGCGCCCGAGGTGGTCCCGCCTGTCCGGACAGTCGATCCCGATGGATAAGTGAATGACGGTTACGGGTTACGCCACTTCACGTTACGCCTCCGGCATTGACGGCATTCCCCGGCCCCCCTGGTGGACCAGCGCCGCGGCGGCGCTCGCCAGGCGTTCGATGTCGCTCCACGCATGCGCGGCAATCAGCGCCCTCGGCGCGACCCACGAACCCCCTACGCAGGCTACGTTGGGCAGGGCGAGGTACTCGGCGGCGTTCGCGGCGGTGACGCCACCGGTCGGGCAAAAACGTGCCTGCGCCAGCGGTGCGCGCACGGCCGCGAGCCACTTGATTCCGCCGGACGCGGCGGCCGGAAAGAACTTGAACTGGCGATAGCCGCGTTCCATCAAGGCCAGCGCCTCGCCCGCGGTCGCGATGCCGGGCAACCACGGCAGACCCGAGCGTTCGGCGGCAGCGAGCAGGTGGGGCGACGCGCCGGGCGATACCAGGAACCCGGCCCCGGCGGCATGGGCGGCTTCGACCTGCCGCGCGTCCAGTACCGTCCCCGCGCCCACCACGACGCCGGGAAGCCCGGCCGTGGCAATGGCACGGATCGCGTCCAGTCCCGCCGCGGTGCGCAACGTGACCTCGATGGCGCCGATGCCACCCGCGGCCAGTGCGCACGCCATGGGCAACGCGTCGTCCGCGGCGTCGAGCGTCACGACCGGCATCACCGGCGCACACGCGAGAATCGAGGCCAGCCGCGCCTGTTTGTCGGCCTGGGTCGGCACCGCACTCATGCCGGCAGGCCCAGCAATGCGTCCAGATGATGCGTCGCGATCACCTGGCGCAAGCGGACGAGGGTCTTGAACCAGTAGTAGTCGCCGTACATCGTGGCGCCGTCGACGCCCAGCCCATGTGGCAGATCGGCGGTCGCATGCAGCAACAGCCCCACACCTTCGCCCTGGTTTTCGCAAGCATCGCGCAACCCCCGCACCAGGCGCACCGCGGCATCGAGCCAGCGCTGCTTGTCGGTGAGCTCGTACAGGCGCAGCAGGCCGTACGCCGCAATCGCGCCCGCGGAGGCATCCTTGGGCGCGCCCGCAGGTGCCTTGAAATCCCACGGCGGCACGCTGTCGGGGGGCAAATGCGCGAGGAAATAGTCGGCCACGCGCCCGCTGGCGCCGCGATAGGCCGCATCACCCAGCATGCTGGCCAGGATCGCGAGTCCGGCAATCGCCCACGCCTGGCCTCGGCTCCACGCACTCTCGGCGTCGAGGCCCTGGTAGGTCGCGCCGCCCAACGCGGCGTGGGTGGCAGGATCGAAGCGATACACGTGATAGACCGAACCGTCGGCGCGCAGATGGTGGTCGAGCGTGGTCGCCACCTGCGCGCGCACTACGTCCAGCAAACCGGCGCCACCACCGTGCCGCGCGGCCAGCACCAGCAGCGGCAGGTTCATCAGCGTGTCGACCAGCACCGAGCCGCGCCACTCCTCGCCGCCAAAGAAGCCCCAGCCCGGGATATAGCCGGCCTTGGCATCGAACTGCGCGGCCAGCGACGCGGCGGCGGTCTTGGCGGCTCCCAGATAACGCACATCACCGGTCGCGCGCCATGCCGCCACCGCGGACGGATGGAACATGAAGCCGAGGTCGTGGTTGCGCGTGTCGTGTACGTGCGGCAGCAGCCGCTCGGTCGCCGCGACGGCCTGCGCACGCAATTCCGCCGCGCCGCCGTGCTGCGCCGCGAGCCACAGGCAACCCGCCCAGAACCCGCCGGTCCACACGCCATCGGACGTGAACTGCCACGCCCCGCGATCGACGATGTGCGGGAAGTCCTTGGCCACGGCCGCCAGCCGGCTGGTGCCGGCCACGGCGCGCGCGATGGATGCATCCAGCCAGGTGGAAGGCTTCACGGCACCGTCCTGTCCTGCGCCGCCGCAACGGTGCTTGCCACATCGGCCTTCACCCACGGGTGCCGCTTGCCGATCGCGATGTGCGCGGCCTTGACCTCGGTGTATTCCTCGGTGCCCATCAGGCCGCCTTCGCGGCCCATGCCCGACTGCTTCATGCCGCCCTTGGGCAGCTCCGGTCCGCCGCTGATGGTGGTGTTGATCCACATGCGTCCGCCGTTGACCGTGCGCATCAGCCGCAGCGCCTTGTCGATGTCCTTGGTCCAGATGCTCGCCGCTAGGCCATACGGCGAATCGTTGGCAAGATCATGCGCTTCCGCTTCGCCGTGGAAGGTCATCTGGCACAGGACCGGTCCGAACACCTCATTGCGCACCACGTCCATGCGGTTGGTGGTATGGGTCAGCAGGGTCGGCGCGACGTAGTCGCCGCTGGAAATCCGGAGCAGCTCGCCGCCCAGCGCCAGCGTCGCGCCGGCCTTGGTGCCCGCACCGATGTAGCCCATGATCTTGTCGCGGTGTGCGGGCGTGAAGATCGCGCCCAGTTGCACCTCGGGATCGAGGCACTCGCCGGTGCGCACGTGCCGAAGCTTGTCGATGAGGCGCGCCTGGAAATCCTCCGCCACGCCGGCCTCGATGATCAGGCGGCTGCCCGACACGCAGCACTGCCCGGCGTTGTAGCAAAGCCCGAAGGCCACGCCATCGGCCGCGTCGTCCAGGTCGGCATCCGCAAACACGATCTGCGGGTTCTTGCCGCCCATCTCCAGGCTGACCTTCTTGAAGTTGCCGGTGGCCAACGTCATGACCGACGTGCCCGCGCGCTGCGAGCCCGTGAACGAGATCATGTCGATGTCGGGATGCGCGGACAGCGCTTCACCCACGCCCGGCCCCAGCCCGGTCACCACGTTGTAGACCCCGCGGGGCAGCCCGGCCTCGGCCAGCAAATCCGCCATCATCAGCGTAGTGGCCGAGGTGAACTCGCTCGGCTTCACCACCACCGAGTTGCCGGACGCGAGGATGTAGGGCAGACGCTCGGCCAGCACGATCAGCGGAAAGTTCCAGGGCGTGATCAGCGCGACGACACCGATCGGTTCGCGCATCACGACGCCGAACAGGTCGTCGCCAAGGTTGTTGAAGGTGTCGCCGTGCAGCGTGCGCGCGGCCGCCGCACCCTGCTCGAATTCGTCCGCGGCGCCTTCCATCTCGGCCAGCGACTGGCTGATCGGCTTGCCGCTTTCCATGGTTTCCCAGTAAGCCAGCTCTTCGCGCCGCTGGCGGATCAACGCTGCCGCACGGTTCAGCACCGCGCTGCGCTCCCGCCCGGCGCGGCACGACCAATCGCCGCGCACGAAGGCGCCACGCGCCGCGATGACCGCACGGTCGACGTCCTCGGCGGTGCACAGCGTGACCCGCGAAACGACCTGGCCATACCCCGGCGCCACCCGATCCATGGTCTCGCGATGGCCCGCGGTGTACAGCGCACCGTCGATGTAAAACCCAAGATCACGCCGTGAGGGCGGCAAACTGCGGCCGTGGTTGGCGGCGTGGACGACAGCATTC
>JAICHS010000216.1 GCA_025924775.1 Rhodanobacteraceae bacterium | reverse complement strand
TGCCCGGCGCGGCACAGGCCAGGCTGGCGATCAGCGGCCCCGGCTGGTTTGGCGTCCAGGCCAGCCGGCACACCCGCGCCGAGGCCGATCGTTTCGGTGCCATCACCACGCTCGGGTTCGTGTTGCTGCTGCTGCTGGCCTACCGCAGCGTGGTGCCGGTATTGGTGACCGCGTTGCCGCTGCTGTCGGGCGCGGTGGCCGGGTTTGCACTGTTGACGTTGATTTTCGGGCACGCACACGGCATCACCGTGGCGTTCGGTTTCACGCTGCTGGGCGTGGCGCAGGAGTACCCGCTGCGCGTGTTCAGCCATCGGCGCGTCGGCGTCACCACCGGGCAATGCGTGCGCGAGTTGTGGCCGCTGCTGGCGACCGCGATCGTGTCGGTGTGCATCGCCTACCTTGCGTTTTTTGCCTCCGGCGTGGCCGGCTTGCAGCAGCTCGCGGTATTCACCATCGGCGGGTTGGTGGTGGCCGGCGCCTGCACCCGCTGGCTGCTGCCGCTGATCGTGCCCGCGGCAAGCCGCGACATGGCCACGACACCCGGCCTTGCCGCCGCGTGGCATGCGCTTGCACGCCTGCCGCGTCCGCGCTGGCTGCCGTGGCTGGTGGCGGTGGCGGGCGTGTGTGTCGTCGCGTTCGCACCCGGGAGGTTCTGGCAAAACGACCTGTCGGCCTTGACGCCGATTCCCAAGGCGGAACTGCAGCGCGACGCGCGCCTGCGCGCAGCCCTCGGCGCGCCCGACGTGCGTTACCTGCTGGTGCTGCGGGCAGCCTCGGTGGAAGGCGTGCTGGCGCTGTCCGAGCGCATCGCGCCGCGAATGCGGCAACTGGTGGTCACACACGCCGTGGACGGTTTCGAATTGCCGTCCCGTTACCTGCCCAGCCTGGCGACCCAGCGCGCGCGCCAGGCGAAACTGCCCGATGCCGCGGCTTTGCAGACGGCGTTGCAGCAGGCCATGCAAGGCTTGCCGTTCCGCGCGGGCGTGTTCGCGCCGTTCGTGGCCGACGTCGAAGCCGCGCGCAGGCTGCCGCCGCTGACACCTGCGGCGTTCGAGCGTTCGCCGCTCGGCGCGCGATTGGAATCGATGCTGGTGCAGCAGGGCGATGGTTGGGTCGGCCTCGGCACGCTGAGCGGCGTCCAGCACCCAGCCGCGTTCGAAGGGCTGACGCAGGCCAGTGGCGGCGCGGTGCACTTGCTGGATCTCAAGGTCTCCACCGAGTCGCTGATCGTGGCGTACCGCCACCGCATCCTCGTCGCGCTCGGCATCGCCGCGCTGTTGCTGTGCGTGGCGGTGACGCTGGCGTTGCGCAGCCCGCGCCGCGCGTTGCACGTATTGGGACCGATGACGCTGGCGACGCTGCTGGTGCTGGTGGTGTTGCGTGCGGCCGGGATCCCGCTGTCGCTGTTCCATCTGGTCTCGCTGACGCTGGCGGCGGGGCTGGGCCTGCACTACGCGCTGTTCTTCGAGCGCCGCACCGGTGATGCGCGCGAAGACCTGCGCACCCTGCATGCGACGCTGGTATGCGTGGCCTCGGCGCTGCTGGTGTTCGGGGTGCTGGCGCTGTCCAGCGTGCCGGTGTTGCGCGCGATCGGATTGACCGTGGCGCTCGGGGTGGCCTTCCACTTCACCCTGTCGGTGCTGATGGCGCCGGCCGGGCATCTGCGCGGGAAGGCCTGAACCGATGCTGCCGAAATCCGCCTGGGCGCACCTGATTCCGCACGCGGGCGCGATGTGCCTGCTGGACGAGGTGGTGGACTGGGACGCCACGCGATTGCATGCGCGCAGCGCCTCGCACCTGCGCGCCGATAACCCCTTGCGCGCGGACGGAATGCTGCATGCGGTGAACCTGTGTGAATACGCGGCACAGGCGATGGCGCTGCACGGCGCGCTGCGCGGACGCGCGGCCGGCGCGGTGGCGCGGCCGGGGTTGCTGGTGGCGCTGCGGGATGTCGCGTTGGCGGTCGAACGCGTCGATGATCTGCCGGGTCGGTTGCAGGTCCACGTCGAGTGCTTGATCGCGATGGCCGACAGCCTGCAGTATGCCTTTCGGGTGGAGCATCGCGGTGGCGTGCTGGCGACGGGGCGCGCGGCGGTGATGCTGCAGGACCTCGACGAACAAGGACGCGGCCATGGATAGCGGATTGAAGGAACTGTGCGCATGAACCCCAAGCGCGTGCTGGTCACCGGCGGTAGTGGCGACATCGGCGGCGCGGTCTGCGCGGCGCTGGCGCGCGCCGGCTGGCAGGTGATCGTGCATGCGCACACCCGCCGCGAGCAGGCCGCGGCAGTGGCGGCGCGCCTGCGCGAAGCCGGCGGCGCGGCGGAGGTCGCGGCGTTCGACGTCACCGACGCCGCAGCCACGCGCGCCGCGATCGACGCACTGCTGCAGGCGGGGCCGATCCAGGCGCTGGTGCACAACGCTGGCATCCACGACGATGCGCCGCTGGCGGGCATGGCCGAGGCGCAGTGGCGGCGCGTGATCGACGTATCGCTCAATGGGTTCTTCCACGTGACGCAGCCGCTGCTGCTGCCGATGGCGCGCGCGCGCTTCGGCCGCATCGTCGCGTTGTCGTCGGTGGCGGCCACGCTGGGCAACCGTGGACAGGTCAACTACGCCGCGGCGAAATCAGCGCTGCATGGTGCCGCGCGCTCGCTGGCCCGCGAGATGGCGTCGCGCAGCGTCACCGTCAACGTGGTCGCGCCCGGCGTCATCGCGGGGCGGATGACCGAGGCACTGTTCACGCGGGAGCAGATCAAGGCCATGATTCCCGCGGCCCGCACCGGCACGCCGATGGAAGTCGCCGCGGTGGTGGCGTTCCTGTGCTCGGATGCGGCGTCCTACGTCAACGGCCAGGTCATCGGCGTGAACGGTGGCATGGCCTGATCGACGGTCGACCCGCCGGGCTGCGGCGCGCCCCGGGGCCTGATTGACACCCGAACGCTGCGAGCGTATACACGCTGCAAGGATAGTGTGAACTGCGTCACATTAATGGCGTGGCCGGCGCGTTGTCCGGAACAACCCACAGGCGAGCCTCGCCGTCGATCAATAGTGTCTTTTTCGCAGGCCACGACGGAGGGTTCCACATGAATATCACAGGTTTGCGAGCGAAGCTCTGGATCGGGTTGCTGGTGGCCGGCGGGATGGTTTTTGCGGTGCCGGCGGTTCACGCAAGTTCGAACGCGCAGCCGGAGATGCCGCGCTGCAACAGCAGGATCGGCACGCTGGCGGTGCAGGAACCGCAGAACGGCAACCCATGGTGGACGTCGATGAATCTCGAATCGCCGGCCGCGCTGATCAAGGTGTACGTTTCGCAATCGGGCTGTTTCACGCTGGTCGATCGCGGCAAGGGTTTGCAGGCCGCGCGCGCCGAGCGCGACCTGGCGGGCGAGGGCGAGATGCGCGTCGGTGCCAACATCGGCAAGGGCCAGATGAAGGCGGCGGATTACGTGCTGGTGCCGGACATCGCCAACAGCAACGGCAATGCCCAACGCACCAACATCGGTGGCATTCTCGGCGGCCTGATCGGACACGGTGCGGGCGCGGTGCTTGGCGGCGTCAGCGTGTCGAAGAAGACCGCCGACGTGGTACTGACCCTCACCGACATCCGTTCAACCGAACAGGTCGCGCTTGAACAGGGGCACGCCGACAAGACCGACCTGGGCTGGTCGGGTGGCGGCGGCGCCGGATTCTGGGGCGGCTTCGCGGCGGGTGGTGCCAGCGGCTACGCCAACACCGAGATCGGCCAGGTGATCGCGATGGCCTATCTGGATGCGTACACCAAGATGGTCGCGGAGTTGCAGCGGAACGCGCCGAACGCGCAGGCGGACAACGTGCAGCAGGCGGTGCGACTGACCGATGGCACCAAGCTCTACGCCGACGCGAACCTGCACGCGTCGGTCGTGCGCAGCCTCAAGCCCGGCATGATGCTGTACCCCACCGGCGACAAGGTCGGGGTCTGGTGGAAGGTGTCGGACGAGCTGGGCAACATCGGCTGGGTGCTTTCGAGCAAGCTCGAACTGGCGCACTGATTGCGCGTACGCGGTCATTCCGCGGCGCGCAGACCGACGACTGTATGCCGCGGTTTGCTTCGGGAACGCGGCGGACTCACGCCGCCGCGTCAAACAGTACTGGTCGTGCGCGTTGTCCCGCGTCGATGCAAAGCGACCCGATCGCAAGGCGGGGCGCATCACGCGCCGCGGCTTCCGCCAATGCACCGGCCAGCGCATGCAGGAGTTCGATGTTCTCGCGCAGGCGTGCCCGGATTGTGGCGTCGCCGAGGTCGTCGTGCAGGCGTTCGTTGAGGCGCGCGAACCATGCGAGTTGCTGCTGGTCCATCCATGCCGGTGCGACGCCAGCACGGCCACTCGCGTGCCAGTCACGGAACAACGCCTGCACCCGCAGGTTCAGGGATTCCGCCGCCGCCATGTCCGCGGACAGGTCGGAAAACAGCGCGAGGTCCGCGATGCGACCGCCGATCACCAGCGGGCACAGCACGCCCCAATAGTAGGTGTAATCCCACAGCACCTTGGCGGTCATCACGCGCGCGTTCCCGAACAGCGCGTATTGCCCGCGGTAGAGCTCCAGCGTGTTGCGGTAGAAAGACAGGAACAGTTGCTGGAAGTGGCGCAC
>JAICHS010000215.1 GCA_025924775.1 Rhodanobacteraceae bacterium | reverse complement strand
AGCGCTAATGACGAAAGGGAGGGGTGGTCGCCCCTAAGCGATGCCCAGCCCGGTAATCTCGCCAATCGCCGCGCCATCGAAGCCTGCCAGCCGCGCAAAGGTGCGGCCGCGCTCCGCATAGTTGTGGAACTGATCGAAGCTCGGCGCACCAGGTGACAGCAGCACGACGCCCGGCGCAACCGTCACCTGGCGTGCGCACACGACCGCCTGCGCCAGATCCGCAACTTCACGCACGCCGCGGCCAATACCCGCGTCGCGCAGCGTGCGCGCAATACGGCCACCGGCGGCACCCTGCGTCACCACCGCGTGCGGAGGCGATGCGCGCAGCGCCGCCGCGAAGTGTTCCCAATCGAGCCCGCGGTCATGGCCACCCAGGATCAGCGTGACGGGCCGGCCGCGCAGGCTCTCCAGCGCCGCCAGCGCGGCATCCGGCGTAGTGCTGATGGAATCGTCGACCCATTCGACGCCAGCGACGACGCCCAGCGAAGTCAGGCGATGCGGCAACGGTTTGAACGCCGCCAGCGCCGGCGCCGCCGCGCGCGCGTCGAGGCCCAGCAGTTCGATCGCCGCCAATGCGGCGCACGCATTGTGCGCATTGTGCGCGCCATGCAGAGGCAGGCGCACGCGCTCGAACACGCGCTCATCGCCCCGCAGGATCCACCCCCGCGCGGCGTGCCAACCCGCGCCGTCCCCGAACGTGACACGGCACGGATGCGCGGCCGTGCGCTGCATCAGCACGGGCGTCTCCGCGTCCACCAGCAACGTGCGCGACACCTCCGCGAGTTTCAGCTTGTCGGCGATGTAGCGTTCGCGGGTGCCGTGCCAATCGAGGTGTTCCTCACCCAGGCTCACCACCACACCCAGCTCCAGCGGCCCGGCGTCGCCGGTCTGGAAACTGGAGAGCTCGAGGGCCCACAGGTCGGCCTGTTGCCCGTCCAGATCCAGCAGCGGCAAACCGATGTTGCCCGCGAGCGCGGTGCGCACGCCCAACGCACGCGCCAGGTGCGTGACCAGTGCGGTGGTGGTGCTTTTGCCCTTGGTGCCGGTGATCCCGACCACGCGCGCGCGCGGATTTTCGCCAAACCACAGCGCGGTGCCCGACGTGAAGTGCACGCCGCGCCCGCACGCTTCCAGGATTTCCGGTTTGTAGGCGCTGATTCCCGGCGACTTGACCACGACATCGTGGGCCGAGAGCGCGTCGACGTCGGGCGCGGTTGCGACGATCCGCAGTTGCGCATCGCCCTGCCCACGGACGACCTTGGCCTCGTCGCGGCTGCAATACAACGTCAACGGCTTGGCGGGAAACCTGCGACGCAATGCCGCCAGCACGCTGCGGCCTTCGCGACCGTAGCCCCACACGGCGACATCCACCGCCTCAAGCTGCGCGAATCGCATCGAGCGCTCCCACGAAGCGCGCCGGCACGCCGTGTTCGGGCGCCGGCCGGAACCACGCATCCAGCGCATCCGGCGCGGCCGCAAGTTGCGGCGCAATGTCCTCGTGAAACCGCGCGACCAGCGCGTCCTCGCGCCATTCCGGGCGCGCCGCCAGCGCCGCGAACGCCGCCCGCGCTTCGCTGGCCTCGCCCACGCATTCGAAAGGCTTGTGGTCGTGGTATTCGATCAGCGCATCAAAGCCCGCGGCCTGCGCTTCGTCATCCAGCAGGTTGCCGCCGAAAATCTGCAGCAGGCGCGGCTTGGGCAGGAACGGCGCCAGCGCGAGGAACACGAAGTGGCACTTCGGGCACTGTCCGCACCAGCGATCGGCGGGCTTCGGGCCGAGGATGCGAAAGTTGCGGTTGCAGCTGGAGAACACATCGAAATAGGACGCACCGGATTGCGCGAACGCGCGCGTCACCGCCAGTTCCGAGAACGGCCGCAGCAGCGAGAAATAATCGAGATCGCTGGCCACGTGCGTATGCAGCCACGCGGCGAACCGCTGCTCGAATTCCCAGCCCTTGCTCCATTGGTGGTTGACCTGCCGGCCCGCGTATTCAAGCGTGGCGGCCGACGCCGAGCGCTCGTTGGCAAACGCGATGGCATCGAAACCATACAGTACCGCCGCGCACGCCAGGATCGCCGAATTGATCGCGGTGACCGGGATGTGCCCATTCCACGCACCCATGCGGTTGTACTCGAACAAGGTGGGTGACAGCTCGCGGCCGAGATTGAGCCGCGGCAAGCCGGTGCGCGCAGCCACCGCTGCGATCAACGGCGAGGCACCCACCCACGCCGCGGTGGCATCGGCGCCGACCGACTTCAGGGCCTCCACCACCACCAGCGAATCCTTGCCGCCGCCGATGGGCACCAGCGTGCGATGCGGCTGCAAGAGCGCACCTGCGCGCGCATGCAACAGCGGATCACGCGCAGGCGCACGCCTACGCGGAAACGCGATCCTGCCGCGCAAATCCACACCATTGCGGTAGGCAAACTCACCCAGTCCGTTGAAGTACAACGCATCCAGCAGGTCGGCCGTCGCGTCGTCCAACGCATCCTCGGCAACCTCGATGCGCGGCGGCAGGCCCGCCTTGTAATAGCTGACCCCCGCGATCAGGTGCAGCATGTGCAACGCGGCGTCGAACGCGGGCTTGCGCATCTCGGGCAACGCCGGCGCGTCGGGAAAGCGGATGCGCTCGACCAGTTCCGGACCGGCATCGAACGCGTACACCAGTTCCGCCACGCCCTCCGCGTAGCCGCAGCGCACGCAGCGGAAGGCCTGCGCCCCACGCGGGTCGGCAAGCGCAGTCATTCGATCACCGCCGTCTCGGCCAAGGGCCGCAGGTTGTAGTGCGACGACATCGACTCTCCATAGGCGCCCGCCTGCGCGACCAGCAACACGTCGCCCTCCCCGCTGCGTGGCAGGCGGCGGTCGCGGCCCAGCACGTCGCCGGACTCGCAGATCGGGCCGACCACCTGGTACAGCGTATCGACCGGCGCGTCCAGGCGCGACAGGTTCGCGATTTCGTGCCAGGCGTCGTACAGCGCCGGCCGGATCAAGGCGTGCATGCCCGCATCGCAACCCAGGTATTCCTGCGCGCCCTTGCGCTTGACCTGGGTGACGCTCGCCAGCAGCACGCCGGCGTCGGCCACCAGCCAGCGCCCCGGCTCCAGCCACAGTTCGTACTGCGGGTAGGCGCGTTTCACCTCCGCAAGCGCCGTATCGACGGCGGCCAGGTCCAGCGCCGCCTCGCCGGGGTGCGCGGGCACGCCCAGGCCGCCGCCCAGGTTCAGCACGCGTACGTTGCCGACGCGTTCGGCAAGGCTCGCAAGCTGGCCGCACACACCGGGCCAGTGTGCGGCATCCAGCACGCCCGAACCGAGATGCGCGTGCAGGCCGACCACATGCACATTGTGCGCGCGCGCAAGCTCGAGGAACGCGTCGAACTGGTCCAGCGGCAGGCCAAACTTGCTGCCAGCACCCGTGCGTACCTTGGCGTGATGGCCCACCCCGGCGCCCAGGTCAAGCCGCAGCATCACCTCACGGCCCGCAAACAATTCCGGCCATTGCTGCAGCGGGTGCAGGGCATCCAGCGTCGTCAGGACATCGCGCTGCCGCGCGGCGGCGTAATCCGCACGCGGGGCGAAATTGGGCGTGAACAGGCAGGGCACCGCGGACGCCTGCGCGATGGCCCCGACCGCATCCAGCTCGCCCGGCGACACGCACTCGAATCCGAAGCCCGCCTGCGCCAGCGCCTGCAGGATGCGCGGGTGCGGGTTGGCCTTGACCGCGTAGTACACGCGATCGATGGCGTGCAACGCCCGCAGCGCCTGCGCCCGTTCGCGGACCGTCGCGAGGTGGTAGACATACCGCGGCGTGGCCTGCGCCAGCTCCAGCAGGCGTGGACGCGCCGCCCGCCACCACGGCGCGCGCGGGGGCGTTCCACCCGCGCCATACAGTTCCTGCCAGCTTGGTCCGAACAGCGCCGCGTCATCGGTGCGCAAGGCACCGGCGCGGATCAGCAACTCGTGCAGGCGCGGCAGCAGGCCATCCAGCATCGCCTCGTCCACCACGAAGGTCAGGTTGAGGTTGTTGGATGACTGCGAAATCAGGTGCACGCGCATCTGCCCGAATTCGGCCAGCACGCCGGACAGGCGGTGCAGCATCGAGCGCATGCCGCGCCCCACCAGGGTGACGGCCGCGCAGGGCGCGATCACTTTCACCCGGCACACCTTGGCCAGGTCTGCCGCCAGCGCCGCAACCACGTCCGAATCCAGCAGGTTTTCGGTGGGGTCGAGCGATACCGTCACGTTGGTTTCGGCCGAACCGATCAGGTCCACCGACAGGCCATGCTGCTTGAACGCCGCGAACACATCGGCCAGGAAGCCCACCTGCTGCCACATGCCTGAGGTTTCCATCGACACCAGGGTGATGCCGCGCCGCGAACTGATGGCCTTGATGCTGGGCGCGGACTCCGCCGGCAGCGGCCCGATCACGGTGCCTTCGAACTCGGGGTGCCGGGTGTCCTTGATCAACAGCGGCACCCGCGCGCGCCGGCATGGCGAAATGCAGCGCGCGTGCAACACCTTGGCGCCGGTGGTCGCGATTTCCTGCGCCTCGTCGTAATCCAGCCGCTGCAGCAGGCGCGCGCCCGGCACTTGGCGCGGATCGGCAGTGAACATGCCGGCGACGTCGGTCCAGGT
>JAICHS010000214.1 GCA_025924775.1 Rhodanobacteraceae bacterium | reverse complement strand
TTTTTTTCGACCGCGATCTCGATCGGCAGGCCATGGCAATCCCAGCCCGGCACGTACGGCGAACGGAAGCCGGCCAGCAGCTTCGAGCGCACCACGATGTCTTTCAGGATCTTGTTGACTGCGTGCCCCAGGTGGATCTTGCCATTCGCATACGGCGGGCCGTCATGCAGGATGAACGCGTGCTCGCGCCGGGCGGTGTGGCGCTGCAGCTCGGCGTAGCGCTGCGCGCCTTCCCACCCCGCCAGCATCGCCGGCTCGCGTCGCGCCAGGTCCGCCTTCATCGCAAAGCCGGTCTGGGGAAGATTGATGGTGTGCTTGTAATCGCGGCTCACGCGAATGCTCCGGAAACGGTTGGGGTATCGGCCAGGACGCGGCGCGCGGCGGCCGCGTCGCGATCCATCTGCGCGCGCAGCGCGTCCAGGTCGGCGAACTTTTCCTCGTCGCGCAACTTGGCGACGAACTCGACCTCGATGCGCTGGCCGTACAAATCGCCATCGAAATCGAACAAATGGGCCTCCAGCAGCGGCTCGCCGCCGCCCGCGAGGGTGGGCCGCACGCCCAGGCTGGCGACGCCGGGGAACCAGCGTCCGCCCACGCGCACGCGCACCGCGAAGATGCCCGAAACCGGCGACACGCGCCGGCCGAGGCGGATATTGGCGGTCGGGTAACCCAGCTTGCGGCCCACGTGCTGACCGTGGACGACGTGCCCGCCAATCACGAACGGCCGCCCCAGCAACGCCGCGGCGTGCGCGAAATCACCGGTCCCGAGCGCCCCGCGCACCCGCGAGGCCGAGATCCGCTCGCCGTCGCCGTTGGAAACGGCATCCAGCACGCGCACCTCGAACGGGCCTTCGCCCTGCATCGCTTCCAGCAGCGCCACGTCACCCACGCGCTGGTGGCCGAAGCGGAAATCGCGGCCCACCCAGATCTCGCGGGCGCCCATGCGCGCCACCAGCACCTTGCGCACGAAATCCTCCGCGCGCATCGCCACCAGCGCCGCGTTGAAATTCAGCAGCAGCAATTCCTGGATGCCGGCATCGGCGAACCCCTGCAACTTCTCGTGCACGGATGACAGGCGCTTCAGCGGCGTCGGTGCGAAGTACCCGCGCGGCAAGGGCTCGAACGTGACCGCCGCGGCCACCAGCTGGCGGGCGACCGCACGTTCGCACACCCGCGCGAGCAGCGCCGCGTGACCGCGATGCAGGCCGTCGAAGGCGCCGATCGTCAGCACGCTCCCGCCCGGCGCGAGGCATGGCCCCGAGATGTCCCTGTGGATCCTCAACATCGGGAAAGTATATCTTCCGCCCCGAATTTCCTGTCGCGCCGCTGGCCAGCCTGGGCTCAGTCCAGCACCGTGCAGCCGCTCACGTCCACGCGTGCCAGCAGTTCGGCCACGCGCCCGCGTCCCGGCACCTCGACGTCGGCGGCGATATCGGCCAGCGGCAGCAACACGAATGCGCGTTCGTGCAGGCGCGGGTGTGGCAGCACCAGTCCGGGCTCGCCAACGACCCGGTCGCCGTACAGCAACAAGTCCAGGTCCAGCACGCGCGGGCCATTGCGGGCGCCCCGCACCCGGCCGGCGCGGGCCTCGGCCGCGAGCAGCGCGTCCAGCAGTTCACGCGGGGCCAGCGTGGTTTCCAGCCGCGCGGCGGCGTTGACGAAATCCGGCTGGTCGACGACGCCCCACGGGCGCGTGCGGTACAACCGCGACCGCGCGCGCAGGCGGGTTTGCGGCAACGCCGCCAGCGCTTCGAAGCCACGTTCGACCTGGCTGCGCGGATCGGAAAGATTGCTGCCCAATGCGACCCAGACGGAAGCGGCTGCGGGCATGCGTCAAGCCTGGGGATCGGGTTTCGCCGCCGAGCCCTTGCCTCGCCGGCCGCCACGATGCCGCCGGCGGCGGGCGGTGGTCGGTGGGTCACCGGGAGACGCCGCGGTCTTGGGTGCCAGCGATTCGGACAGTTGCTCGGGCGACAAGGCCTGGGCCTGCGTCCACCACTCACCCGACTCGCGCACGGCGTCGGATTCACCCGAGCGCAGCAACAGGAAATCGTAGGCCGCGCGGAACCGCGGATGCGCCATCAACCGGAACACGCGCTTGCGGGTGCGCTCGGCAAAGCGCGGCTGCAACGCCCAGATTTCCTCGATCGCATAACCGAAGCGCCGCGGAATCGCGACCCGCTTGCCCTGCTCGGTCATCACCCGGTGCGCCGCGCGCTGCCAGGCCAGCGACTGCGCGACGCCGTCGGCATGCAATTGCGCGGCCAGTGTCGCCACCTCGCCCCACAACAGCACCGCAAACAGGAACGCCGGCGTTACCGGGCGGCCCTCCGCGATGCGTGCGTCGGTGCCGGCAAGCCCGCGTTCGATCAGGTCCCGCAGTACCCCGGACGCATCGTGCGCCAACGCGCGCACCGTCACCGGAAACAGGTGCCGCAACAACTCGCATTGTTCCAGCATCCGGAAGCTGGACAGGCTGTAGCCTGCCAAAAACATTTTCTGGCACTCGTCGAACAACCGCGCCGAGGGCGCCTCTTCCAACAGGTGGCCGAGGTCGTGGAACGGCGCCGACGCCGCGGGGTCGATCGTGAACCCCAGCTTGGCCGCCAACCGCGCCGCGCGCAGCATGCGCACGGGATCTTCGTGGTAGCGGGTGGCCGGATCGCCGATCAGGCGCAGGCGCCTGTCCTCGAGGTCCTCGATGCCGCCAACGTAATCCAGCACGCTGAAGTCGGCGATGTCGTAGTACAGGGCGTTGACGCGGAAGTCGCGGCGCAGCGCGTCTTCCTCGATGCTGCCCCACACGTTGTCGCGCAGGATGCGTCCGTCCACCACGTGGCGGTCGCCGTTTTCTTCGCCATCACCGGTACCGCGGAAGGTTGCGACCTCCACGATCTCGGGGCCGAACACCACGTGGGCCAGGCGAAACCGCCGGCCGATGAGGCGACAGTTGCGAAACAGCTTCCGGACTTCCTCCGGGGTCGCGTCGGTGGCGATGTCGAAATCCTTGGGTCGCCGCCCCAGCAGCAAATCGCGTACCGCGCCACCCACCAGGCAGCCCCGGAACCCGGCGTCCTTGAGGCCATACAGAACCTTCAGCGCCCCGCGACTGATCTGCTTGCGGGACAGGTTGTGCTGCGCGCGCGGTATCACGCGCGGCACGGGCGCAGCGACGGGAGAAGCGGCTGGATCAGAACTCAAATGCGGACATCCGTAGGCAGGGCGCGCCGCCAAACCACGGCACGAAGTCCGCTATACTAGCGCGCTCACACGGCCCCCGCTCCCTTCGTCTAGTGGCCCAGGACATCGCCCTCTCACGGCGGTAACGCGAGTTCGAGTCTCGCAGGGAGCGCCAATGTTTGTGCAATCGTCCATGATTGCTTCCCTGTTGTGGCACGCACGCAAGTTTGTCGCGTGTCGGCCATGCTGGATCAGAACGGGCATCCCTGCCCTGACTTTTCACAACAGCTGCTTCAACCCGGCATCCACAGCTGCTTCGAGCCGACATCCCCAGCCGCTTCGGTGGCGCGCCCAGCGCAGATGCGTCACGGCGCACGCCAACGCTGCCCCGACTTTTTCGCGACAGCCGCGTTGATCCGGTATCTACAGCCGCTTCGGTTCAAGCCACGGGTGTGCGATCATTCGGCTTGAAGCGATTTGCTTCTCCCCATCTGCCGACCCACCAACGCCCATGGCTTTCGTCGTTACCGACAACTGCGTGAAGTGCAAATACACCGACTGCGTAGAAGTGTGTCCGGTGGACTGCTTCCACGAAGGTCCCAATTTTCTTGCGATCGATCCGGACGAGTGCATCGACTGCACCCTGTGCGAACCGGAATGCCCGGCACGCGCGATCTTTCCCGAGGATGACGTGCCTGCGGGCCAGGAAGCGTACATCGCGCTGAACCGCGAGCTGGCCAAAGTCTGGCCCGTGCTGACCGAACGCAAGGATCCGCCGCCCGACGCCAAGGCCTGGGATGGCAAGCCGGACAAGCTGCCGCTGCTGGAGCGCTGATCCCCCCTCCGCGCGCGTAGGCACATCCGTTTACACGCTTCCCCTGCCCTTCCGCAGGAAGGGGCGCGGGGATCGCTGTTCAGCCTTCGCTCTACTGCAGACGCTGCTGCAGGAGCGTCATCACCCGCGCCGCCGCATCGGGGTTGCCCGACGCCGTGACCATGCTGCCCGTTCCGGATGGCGTGACGCCAATGGTGACCGTGCCTTTCACGGTTTCACGGTGGCTGCGGTGGAACATCCGATGGAAGAAGCCACCTTCCGACTTCGACGTCACCACCGTATCCACGGCGACCTGATAGGTGTGCGCGGCATCATCGTGGGCGGTGACCTGACCGGCGTCGCCACGGGCCAGTGCCAGACCGACGCGGTGGTAGACGCTGTCCGGTGTGTCCGGGAGGGTCAGGCTGGTGCCGGTCGCAGTCGCAGTGCCCGTGGCTGGCGCGCCTGCGGCTGCGGCGGCCGGTGGTGCGCCGACTTCAGCTGGGCCGCCGGTGGCACCTGCCTGCGCAGCCGCACCGCCGGCGGCGGGGATGGCCAGCGCGTCCGTCGTGGGCGGCTGGTCCATGCCGGGCGGTACTTCCAGCGGCTGGACCTGTTGCGCGGACTTGTAGGCCGGTTCCTTGTGCCGGAACGGGTTGT
>JAICHS010000213.1 GCA_025924775.1 Rhodanobacteraceae bacterium | reverse complement strand
TATTTCAAGCTGAAGCGCAAGGGTTCGTCGATCAAGGATCTGTACCGCGTCTCCACCGACGGCGGCGCGCCGGTGAAACTCGCCGGCAGCGAACTTGCGGGCGCGAACGGCCCCGCGGTGTTCGACCGGACGCACGTCCGCGCGGCGTGGCTGCGCCACGGCGACGTGTTCGTGCGCGACATTGCCAGCGGCACGACGCGCCAGCTCACCCGCGACAATGCCGGCAAGTTTAGCCTGCAGATTTCCGCCGACGGCCAGTACGTCAGCTGGAGCCAGGGCGACGACTGGTACGTCTGGAATGCGGCGACCGGCGTGGTTGCGCCCGCGGCGACGCTGAAGCTGGAAGACAACCCGGCCACTACCAAGCCCGACCAGCTGGAGCGCCTGCAACTCAGCCTGTTCTCGACCTTGCGCGCGGTCAAGGCCGACAAGGACGCCGTGCGCAAACACGACGACCAGCTGGACGCGGAAAATCCCGCGCGGGCCGCGGCTCCGTTCTACCTGGGCAACAAGGTCAAGGTGGCGATGACCTCGTTGTCGCCGGACGCGCGCTGGCTGCTGGTGGTGACGCGGCCTGCGTCGTACCAGCGCGGCAAGCGTCCGTTCGTGGTGCACTTCGTCAACGATTCCGGCTATCCCGAAACCGAAAACGCACGCACCTATGTCGGCCGCAACAATCCGGCCCCGCAATCGCTGCTGCTGCTCGATCTCAAGGCGCACCAGCAGTACCCGTTGTCGGTGGACGACCTGCCCGGCATCCATGACGATCCGTTGCACGACTTGCGGGTGAAGCGCATCGCGCAACTGAAAGCCGAAGGCCACGCCGGCGAGGCCGCCGCGCTGGCCGCGCCCAAGACGCGTCCGGTGTCGATCAACTTCGTGCTGGTGGGCGAATCGGGCCACCCCGCGATCGCATGGAGCCCCGATGGCAGCCAGCTCGCGCTGGAGCTGGTCGCCAACGACCACAAGGACCGCTGGATCGAAACCGTGGATTTCGCGAACCATCGGCTGGTGACGCAAAACCGCCTGACCGACCCGGCCTGGATCAACTGGAGTTTCAACGGCCTCGGCTGGCTGCCCGACAGCCGCACGCTGTGGTTCGAATCGGAAGCATCGGGTTACGCGCAGTTGTTCGTGAAGCCGCTTACCGGCAAGGCGCGCGCGCTGACCGGTACCGGCTACGAGGTTGCGACGCCGACCCTGTCGCCCGATGGCAAGTGGTTCTACGTGCGCTCCAACAAGCAGGCGCCGTATGCCTACGACGTGTACCGCGTACCGGTCGCGGGCGGCACGCTCGAACGGGTGACCCACTTCGAAGGCACGGACGACTTCGTGCTTTCGCCCGACGGTTCGCAACTCGCGGTGCTGCACTCCAGCGCCTACGTTCCGCCACAACTCGCGGTCGTGGCTGCCGATGGCAGCAACGCGCGCGAACTCACCGACACGCGCACGCCGGAATACAAGGCACTGGCGTCCACGTGGGTTGAGCCGCAATTCGTGAAGGTACCGAGCAGCCACGGCCACTTCGGCATCTGGGCGAAGTACTACCAGCCGGCCGACTATGACACCTCGCACACCCACCCCGCGGTGTTCTTCGTGCACGGCGCGGGCTACCTGCAGGACGTCAACAAGAACTGGTCGTATTACTTTCGCGAACAGATGTTCAACAACCTGCTGACGCAGGAAGGCTACGTGGTGCTGGACATGGATTACCGCGGGTCGGCCGGCTACGGTCGCGACTGGCGCGATGCGATCTACCGCAATATGGGCCATCCCGAGATCGAGGACCTGCTGGACGGCAAGACCTGGCTGGTGAAAAACCATCACGTCGATCCGAAACGCGTCGGGATCTACGGCGGCTCCTACGGCGGCTTCCTCACCGAGATGGCGTTGCTGACCGCGCCGGGCGAGTTCGCGGCGGGCGCGGCACAACGCGCGCCGTCGGACTGGACCAGCTACAACGACGGCTACACCTCGGACATCCTCAACACGCCACAGCTCGATCCCGAGGCGTACAAGGTTTCCTCGCCGATCGAATACGCGAAGAACCTCGCCGACCCGCTGCTGATGAACCACGGCCTGATCGACAACAACGTGATGCCGGGCGATACCATACGCCTGTACCAGCGCTTCATCGAGTTGCACAAGGACAATTTCTGGATGTCGCTGTACCCGATGGACCGCCACGCGTTCGAACACGCCGACGACTGGTACGACGAATACCGCCGCATCCACGAGCTGTTCACGCGGTACGTGAAGGACCGGAGCGGCAACGTCCCGGCTACCCCCGTCACCGAGTGATGCACGGCTCGACGGGGCACGAAAACCGGCGCCATGCGGCGCCGTTTTTCGTGCCCCGGACCGCGCTACTTGCTAATGTAGTAGTTGCTCGTCGCCGCGGCGCTCAGCGCGCTGGTGAGCGGCAACAACTGACTGAGGAAGCGGTTCCAGCGGGTGACGCCGGCCGCGGACGCGAACACCACGTCGCCCGGCTTCACGTCGAACCCGTCGGCCAGCGCAAACGCCGCGGGTGATTTCAGATCGAGCTGGTAGACGGTCGGGCGCTGCTGGACGTGGCCGTCCTTGTCGAACGCGCCGCGCACCACGTAAACCATGCCCTTGGAGGTGATCTCGTTGAGGCCGCCGGCATCGCCCAACGCCTGGGTGAGGGTGATGTCCGCGGTCTTGAAGCGCAGCGCCTGCGGACGCGTGACTTCACCCATCACATAGACCTTCTGGCGATCGTTGTACGGCACCAGCACGCGATCGCCGGGCGCCAGATAGATCTTGCCGACCGGCCCGCCCTTGCCGGCGTAGCCGCTCATGTCCAGATGGTAGGTCTGACCCTCGCGCGTCAACACGATGTTGGAAAGGTTGGCATCCGGGTTGGCGACGCCGGCATTGGCGATCGCCTCACCCAGCGTCAGCGGCACCGTGGTGATGGCTTGCGCGCCGGACTTCACCAACGCACCTTCCAGCACGACGCGCTGGCTGGCGTAGCTGGCGACGCTGATGTCCACCATGGGGTTCTTGATCCAATGCGCCAGCTTGGACGCGAGCGCCTGGCGCGCCTGCTCGATCGTCATGCCGGCAACTTTCATCTGCCCGAGGTACGGGTAGTAGAGCGTGCCGTCGGGACGCACCAGCCGGCCGTTGGCCTGGCTTGCCTGCTGCGAACCCGCAGGCGACGTCAGCTCCGGGTGGTCCCATACGGTGATGTACAGCGTGTCCCCAGGGCCGATGTGGTAGGCCTCTGGGTGGTAGCCCAGCAACGCCGCGGGAATGACGGGCGCCTTGGTCGCCGCCTGCGCGGTCGTCACCAATTGCGGTGTGATGGGCACCAGTTGCACGTAGCCACTGTTGCTGCGCACGCCCATGGTCTGACCGGGCGCCACGGCGCAACCTGCCAAGCCGGCCAGCGCCACGCTGCAGGCAACGACGCGCAACGCGGTCGCGATGCATCGCACGTTCGTTGCAATCACCGTTGCCGGTCGTTGCGCGGTACCCCTCGAAGGGACGCCCGAAGTCACCCGCCCGACCGCGTTCATGCTGCGTGGCAACCGGAAATCCGCGCCACCGGCGCGGCGGGAAACGGCACTGCAACCAGCGATAGGCCCATCATCGTCAGCGGCTCCTCTGCTATTCGGATGCGTGTATCGATGTCCATTCCGATACCTCAGCCCGAGTATAGGTCACCGTATGCGGGGATTGTCCAGATGGCTGACAACCGTGATTAGTGCATCATTTATTTATGTATTATTCACTTGATATTCATTTGTGATTCACCTGAATGAATCAGACGGAAACATGGACGTGTGGTGTGGCCACCACTCGTCGCGCCTTCCATCAGGTGTGCGCGCGTCGCATCGATCCGCCGGGTCGCGCTGACGTCGTATTAAGGTCGAGTGAAGGCCGCGCCAACCTCAATGGACAGGCTGCTCGCGAAGGAATACTGACGATCGACTGAACGCAAGCGGCGCCGGCGTATTCGCCCACGCAGAGGCCTGCGCCTGCGGCCGTAAAGCAGTCTACACTCGAGTGTCCGTCGCCGGCGCGGCGAACCGACGGACCGGACACCTTCCGCGCAATCACTTCACGCAACGCTGTTTCACGCACCACCAGTGATTCTTGAGTGGCGTTAAAAGAAGGTTCAATTCCGACCCGCCACGATTCTGTTTTCAATGGATTGAGTTGAATCGACAACCGCCGTTTTCCACCCCACCCCAGCAGTGGAAAGGCGAATATCTTCGGGCGATGCGGCAACGCGCTTGTCAGGCATCGAATCGTTCGACCCGAATGGCCCACTAGCCATGACCCGGCGGCGATTTTCTCTCGCGGATGTTCGTTCCCTCCACAGGATCGAAGCCCATGACCCACGCGATCTCCATTCGAAATCCACGCGCCGCAAGTTTCGACTCGCCCCCCGAAGACCAAATCGACCTGCGCGCACTGCTGGGCACGCTGCTGGACCACCGGCGCCTGATCGCGGGCGTGACGATCGCCTGCTTCCTGCTGGGCCTCATCTACGTATTGGTCGCCACGCCGGTGTACCAGGCCAACGCGATGGTCCAGGTCGAGCAATCGCCGACCCTGCCGGGCCTGACCGCGGTGGCGGAGGCCGTGGGCGCTTCCAACCCGGAGTCCACCGACGCGCTGT
>JAICHS010000212.1 GCA_025924775.1 Rhodanobacteraceae bacterium | reverse complement strand
CGGCGCGGCGCACCGGCGGTTCGGCACCACGGGTTTCCTGCCGACCCTGATCAGCGATGTGCCGGAAAAGATGCCGATCGCGATCGCCGCGGTCGATGCGGCCATCGCGCAGGGCGTACCCGGCGTGCTGGGCATCCACCTTGAAGGGCCCTTCATCAGCCGCGAACGCAAGGGCGTGCATGCGGCCGCGTTCCTGCACTCGCCGGACGCCGACGAATTGCGCACGGCCGGGTCGCTGCGGCACGGCAAGACCGTACTGACGTTGGCGCCCGAATGCGTACCCGCCGATGCCATCCGCCAGTTGGTGGCCGCGGGGGTCATCGTTGTCGCCGGCCACTCCAATGCGGATTACGCGACGGTGCGCGCCGCACTGGATGCGGGCGTGCGCGGGTTCACGCACCTGTACAACGCGATGTCGCCGCTGGGCAGTCGCGCGCCCGGCATGGTCGGTGCGGCACTCGACGATGCGGACGCGTGGTGCGGCGTGATCGTGGACGGCCACCACGTCGATCCCGCCAGCCTGCGGATCGCGCTGAAGGCCAAGCCACGCGGAAAAGTTCTGCTGGTGACCGATGCGATGCCACCGGTGGGCGCGGCCGACCCCGCGTACGTACTGAACGGCGAAACCATCGTCGCGCGCGACGGCATCTGCCAGACCGCCAACGGCACGCTGGCGGGTTCGGCACTCAGCATGATCGACGCCGTCCGCAACGCGGTTGCCATGCTGGGCGTGACGCTGGAGGAGGCCGCACGCATGGCCTCGACCTACCCCGCGGATTTTCTTGGCCTCGCAGCAACGCACGGCCGCATCGCCCCCGGATACCGCGCCGACTTCACGGTCGTCGATCGGGACTTGCGCGTCACGGAAACCTGGATCGGCGGCACCTCACTGCCGGCTTGACGGCAAGGCATCCGGCCGGCCGGATGCCGCATCCGCCAACGCCAGCACTTCTGCGTCCGTCAGCCTGCGCCACGTGCCCTTGGACAGGTCGCCCAGCGCCAGCGGCCCGATCGCCACGCGCATCAGGCGCAGCACCTCGTGCCCACACGCCGCCAGCATGCGCCGGATCTGTCGGTTGCGGCCTTGCGTCAGCACGATTTCCAGCCAGGCATTGCGGGCACCGCCTCCGACAACCTCCACGGATTCGGCAACCAGGCGCTCGCCCCGATCAACCACGCCGGCCCGCAGTCGCTGCAAGGCTTCCGGACCCGGCAAGCCGCGCACCTGCACGCGATAAGTCTTGGCAACATACGATGCGGGGCTGGTCAGGCGTGCCGCCCACGCGGGATCGTTGCCCAGCAGCAACAGGCCTTCGCTGGCCTTGTCCAGCCTGCCGACCGGCGCCAGCCATGGCAACCCGGTATCGCGCAACAGCATGTACACCGTGTCGCGACCGCGTTCGTCCGCGGCACTGACCACCAGACCGCGCGGCTTGTTGACCGCAATGCAAACCCGCTCGCGCGCCTGCAGCGTGACGCCGTCCATCTCGATGCTGTCCACGGCGATATCTGCAGGCAGCTCGTGGTCGCGCGTCACCTTGCCGTTCACGCGCACGCGGCCCGCCTCGATCCGGCGTGCCGCTTCACTGCGTGAGCAGACCCCCAGGCGCGACAACACCCGCGCGAGGCCATGCCGCACGGTACCCGCAACATCGTTGCCGTACTTGCGGGGCCGACTATCCATGCGTGACGACGATACGCGGGCTTTGGTCATGGTCAGGCCGTGGCTGGCCGTTCTGATGTTGCGCGATCCGCGACGTAGCGACGCGCGCAACGGTTCATCGGCGCCGCGATCAGGGATGATCGCATAGAAAAAGCCCGGCACAAGGCCGGGCTTTTCCGTATCACATTGGAAGCGTGGGCGGTGACTTGCCGATACTTCCGCAGGCGGCTTACATGCTGCCGCCCTGCTCAGGCTGCTGCACCTTGAACTCGACGCGACGGTTGCGCTGACGCCCAGCCGCGGTGTCGTTGGTGTCAACCGGATCAGCTTCGCCGAAGCCCTTGACCGCGGTGATGCGGCTGGCATCGATACCGTGCGAAGTCAGATACCCATCGACGATGTTGGCACGCCGTTCGGACAGGCCCTGGTTGTACTTCTCGGTGCCCTTCGAGTCGGTGTAGCCGTCGATCTCGACCTTCACCTGCGGATAGCGGTTCAAGGTATCCACCGCCTGGTTCAGGATCGCGAGCGAATCGGACGCCGGCGGCTTCAGCGTCGGGCCGATGTTTTGCTCACCCTTCTTCGGGCGATCAAACTTGAAGTTCACGCCACGCAGGTCGATCACCACATTCTGCGGCGGCGGCGGCGGCGGAGCAGCCGGCGGCGGCGGCGGCGGAGCAGCCGGCGGCGGCGGCGGTGCGGCGTGCCCCATGTTGATCACCACGCCAATGGTCGCCATCGTGTCCAGCCACTGCTTCGGGCCGTAGGTATGCGGCAGGCCCGGACCGGCATAACCAGTCAGCTGTGCGGACGTGGTATCGCGGTAGTAGCGCGCGGCGAGTTCGCCACGCAGGGCCACGCGGTCGCTGACGTTGTACAACACGCCCACGCCAGCCGTCGCACCCGGACCCCAGCCATTGTGGCCGGCGACCGCGGCGTGACGCCACATGCCGACACCCGCCATCACGTACGGACGCCACTGCGACGCCGGATCCATGAAGTAGTAGCGGCCAGCGACGTCAAGGCCGAGCGTTTCCCACTGCTTGCCCGAACGCTGCATGTAGCCCGGGGCAACCGCGTACGCCTTGTCCCTGTAATCGGCGTTGTCAGCCGTGGCTTCGACGTCCAGCGTGAAGCTCGGGGTCACCCAGAAGCCGACACCGAGACCACCGATGGGCGCGCTCTGCACGTGGCGCTTGTTGTCACCGGACACCACGCCGATACGCGGCACGATGTACCAGTTGCTGTAGTTGGGGTTAGCAAAGCTACCCGTTGTTTCCGTCGCTGCACCCGTGTCCTGTGCGTGCGCGACCGACATCACGCCTACAGTACCCAAGGCCAGCGCGATGACCGCGAACAAGCCGTTACGTTTCATCGGAGAGTCTCCTCGTTGTTGATTCTTCAGGCGTCGGCCAATTTGGCGCGATGCCGTGTTCCCAAACCGCAAACCACTTCGCTGATCGGGGCCAAACCTTTGACCCTGTCCGCTACGGCTGCGCCAGTTTAGCAAAAAACAAACAATTTCGCCTGTCCCTCCCGATTCCGTTCATCTGGAACTCAGGCGCTCTATCTGGGCACGAACAAGTCCATGAATTTCGGGACTGGTAAATCCAGCATTTGTGCTGGTTGTTCACAAACCTGAACGATTTCATGGGCCTGCGCTTGTGAAAAGTGTCCCGTCAACGCGTTGCGGAATTTGTCGAGCAGCACCGGGATGCCCTCCGCGCGACGACGGCGGTGCCCGATCGGGTAATCGACCACGACCTTGTCCGTGCTCGAACCATCCTTGAAAAACACCTGCACCGAGTTCCCGATATAGCGTTTGGAAGGATCGAAATAATCGCGGGTGAAGCGTGGATTTTCCGTGACGGTCATTTTTGAACGCAGCGCGTCGATGCGCGGATCGGCCGCCACCGCATCGCCATAGTCATCAGCAACCAGGCGCCCGAAGATCAACGGCACCGCCACCATGTACTGGATGCAGTGATCGCGGTCGGCATAGTTGGCGAGCGGGCCGGTCTTGTTGATGATGCGGTCGCCGGCTTCCTGGGTTTCGATCTCGATGCGCTCGATGGCATCGATGCGGTCGCGCACCTGCGGATGCAGCTGCATCGCGCATTCCACCGCGGTCTGCGCGTGGAACTCGGCCGGAAAGCTGAGCTTGAGCAGCACGTTCTCCATCACGTAACTGCCGAACGGCCGCTCGAACTCGAAGGCCTTGCCGCCAAACGCCACGTCGTAGAAGCCCCAGGTCCTGGCCGACAGCGCTGACGGATAACCCGGCTCGTCTGTGTCGATGGCATTCAGCGCATGGATCACCGCGCGGCGGCAGGCGTCGCCCGCGGCCCAGCTCTTGCGCGGCCCGGTGTTGGGCGCATGGCGATAAGTGCGCAGCGAACCGTTGTCGATCCAGCTGTTGGACACCGCGGTGATCACCTGCTCGCGGTTGCCGCCCAGCATGGCAGTCGCCACGGCGGTGGAAGCCAGCCGCACCAGGATCACGTGGTCCATGCCGGCGCGGTTGAAGCTGTTCTTGAGCGCGTAACACCCTTGGATTTCGTGCGCCTTGATGGACCAGTGCAGCACGTCGCGCACCGTCAGCGGCTTGCCGCCATCGCCCGCGTTCCGGCGCGACAGCCAATCGGCCACCGCCAGCACCGTGCCCAGGTTGTCCGAGGGATGGCCCCACTCGGCCGCCAGCCAGGTGTCGTTGAAATCCAGCCAGCGGATCTGGGTGCCGATGCAGAATGCCGCCTGTGCGGGATCGAGTTCCAGCGCGGTGCCCGGCACGCGCGCCCCACCCGCCAACGTCGCCCCCGGCACGATCGGCGCCAGGTGCTTTACGCACTGCGGAAACTTCATCGCCAGCATCGCGCAGCCCAGCGCATCCATCAGCACATGGCGCGCGGTATCCCACGCCTCCTGCGATTCTCTGCGGTAGCCGAGTACGTAGTCGGCATTGTCGACCAACGGCTGGTCGGGTGCAGGACGGGCAGCG
>JAICHS010000211.1 GCA_025924775.1 Rhodanobacteraceae bacterium | reverse complement strand
TCATCAAGACCATGGCCGACACCCTGCCCGACGACCCGTGGCACGCACACTTCAAGTCGCCGGCGTGGCTGGCAGCGCTGATCGAAAAAGGCGCACTGGGCGCCAAGGTGGGTGCCGGCTTCTACCGCAAGGCCGGCAAGGAGATCCAGGTGCTGGACCTCGCGAAGCAGGATTACCGCGCATCCGAACAGAAGGCGTCCGACGCAGTCGCGGCCATCCTCGCCATCAGGAACCCCGCTGAAAAGTTCACCAAGTTGCGCGAGTCGAACGATCCACAGGCGCAGTTCCTGTGGGCGTGTTTCCGCGACTTGTTCCACTACAGCGCGTACCACCTGGAAGCCATCGCCGAAACCGCGCGCGATGTCGATTTCGCGATCCGCTGGGGCTACGGCTGGAAACTCGGCCCGTTCGAAACCTGGCAGGCCGCGGATTGGCAAGCGGTTGCCAAGGCGATTGCCGAAGACATTGCCGCCGGCAAGGCGATGAGCCGCGCACCTTTGCCCGCGTGGATCACCGACGGACGCCGCGGCGTGCACCATGCCGATGGTTCGTACTCGCCGCGCGCAAACCAGGACATCCTGCGCTCGGCCGCACCGGTTTACCGGCGCCAGTTGTTCCCGGATGCGTTGATCGGCGAGCAGTTCGATACCGGCACCACGGTTTGGGAGAACGACGGGGTTCGCCTGTGGACGCTCGGCAATGACGACGTCGGCATCGTCAGCTTCAAGACCAAGATGTGCACCTTTGACGACCAGGTGCTGGATGGCATCCAGCATGCGGTCGGCCTCGCCGAACAGAAACTGAAGGCGCTGGTGGTGTGGCAGACCGGGCCGGTGTTCTCGGCCGGCGCCAACCTCAAGGGCGTGCTGGCGCTGCTGAAGGAAGGCAAGGTCGCGCAGCTGGAAAGCATGATCGCCAACTTCCAGCGCGCGACGATGCGCGTGCAGCATGGCCTCGTGCCCACCGTGGCCGCGGTGCGCGGGCTGTGCCTTGGCGGCGGCTGCGAATTGCAGATGCACAGCGCGCGTACGGTCGCGGCGCTGGAAAGTTACATCGGCCTGGTCGAAGCCGGCGTGGGCCTGCTGCCCGCGGGCGGCGGCCTGAAGGAAATCGCCCAGCGTTGCGCGCGCGCGTCATTCACCGCCGATCCGTTCGACCACGTCAAGCATTACTTCGAGACCGTGGCAATGGCCAAGACATCCGGCAGCGCCATCGAGGCCAAGCAGCTCGGCTACCTGCGCGACTCCGACGTGGTGGTATTCAACGCCAACGAGCTTTTGTACGTCGCCAGGAATGTGGCCGCGTCGCTGGCCGAATCCGGCTGGCGCCCGCCACTGCCGCAGGCGACCCATGTGGCGGGCGATGTCGGCACCGCCACCATCAAGGCGCAGTTGGTCAACATGCTGGCGGGGCATTTCATCTCCGAGCACGACCTGGAGATCGCCACCCGCATCGCCGACACCCTGTGCGGCGGCAACATCGAGCGCGGCAGCACGGTGGATGCGCAATGGCTGCTCGACCTGGAGCGCCACCACTTCATGGACCTGGCGCAGATGGAGAAGACCCAGGCGCGCATCGCGCACACCATGACCACCGGGAAACCGCTCAGGAATTGAGGGCATGTCGACCGACACTTTCGTCGTCATTCCGGCGCCAGCCGCAGACCGGCGACTCCTGGCGAACAGCCGCGAGAGGCACTGGGTCCCGGACATCGCTTCGCGATTCCGGATGACGAACAGACAATCAAGATGCGCCGGTACGCCCCCGTGCGGCGCAGAGGAGCGCAAACCATGACCAAGCAAATCCAGGACGCCTACATCGTCGCCGTCAAGCGCACGCCGGTTGGCAAGGCGCCGCGCGGCGTGTTTCGCCACACCCGTCCCGACGACATGCTGGCGCACGTCATCCGCGAAACGCTGGACGAGTGCCCGGGCATCGACGTCAAGCGCATCAGCGACGTGGTGGTCGGTTGTGCGATGCCGGAAGCCGAGCAAGGCATGAACGTGGCGCGCATCGGCCTGCTGCTGGCCGGCTTGCCGGATTCGATTCCCGGCATGACCGTCAACCGCTTCTGCTCCTCGGGCCTGCAATCGGTCGCGATCGCGGCCAACAGCATCCGCCTTGGCGAAACCGACCTGATCCTCGCCGGCGGCACGGAATCCATGAGCATGGTGCCCATGATGGGCTTCCACCCGGTGATGAACCCCGACCTGTTCAAGGACGACAACATCGGCATCGCCTACGGCATGGGCATCACCGCCGAGAACGTCGCGACGCGCTGGAAGATCAGCCGCGAGGAACAGGACGCCTTTGCCCTGCGCAGCCACCAGCGCGCGATCGCGGCCCAGGACGCCGGCAACTTCAAGGAGGAAATCGCGCCCTACCCGCTCGATGACCGCTATCCCGACCTGCGCTCGCGCGGCATGAAGGAAGATCGCCGCGTGATCGAAAACGACGAAGGCCCGCGCCGCGACACCAGCGCCGAAGTCCTGGCGAAGCTGCGCACCGTATTCCGGCGCGACGGCACCGTCACCGCCGGCAATTCGTCGCAGATGTCCGACGGGGCCGGCGCGGTGCTGCTGGCCAGCGAAAAAGCCATCAAGGATTACGGCCTGACGCCGCTGGCGCGCTTCGTCGGGTTTTCCGTGGCCGGCGTGCCGCCCGAAATCATGGGCATCGGTCCCAAGGAAGCGATCCCGAAAGCGCTGAAAGCCACCGGCATGCAACAGGACGACATGGACTGGATCGAGTTGAACGAGGCCTTTGCCGCACAGTCGCTGGCGGTGATCCACGACCTCGGGCTCGATCCCGAAAAAGTGAACCCCGAAGGTGGTGCGATTGCACTCGGCCATCCGCTGGGCGCGACCGGTTCCATCCGCATTGCGACGCTTGTCCACGGCATGCGCCGCAGAAAGCAGAAATACGGCATGGTCACGATGTGCATCGGCACCGGCATGGGCGCGGCAGGTGTTTTCGAGATGGTGTGACGGTGGCGTCCGTGACACGCCTGGTCGCGGGCATGCCTCGGCATTGGCCGGTCCGGCATCCCGCGGGCCGTGATCGTGGCACACTCGACAAGTCCACTGAAGGAGTGATGGCATGGCAACGGCAAAGGCGGAACAGAAACTCGCGGCCAGCGCAGAGACGGTCTGGGCGGCGATCGGTGCGTTCGGATCACTGGCCGACTGGCATCCGGCGGTGGAGAGCCTGGAACCCGGGGAAGGCGGCAAGCTGCGCCGCCTGCACATCACCGGCGGCGCGTTGTTCGTCGAGCGCCTCGAGCAGCATGACGACCACGCACGCAGCTATACCTACACCATCCTGGAAAGCCCGGTGCCGGTCACCGACTACCACTCGACCTTGAGCGTCGCGACGGAACCCGGCGGCAAGCACTGCCTCGTGCAATGGATCGGCCACTTCCAGCCCAAGGGCGTGGCGGATGCCGAAGCCGAGCACATCGTGTTCGGCATCTACCGCGCGGGACTGGACGCGTTGAAACAAAAATTCGGTTGAGCTCCAGCCGCGCAGGTCCGACGTTCCGTTCGGTCACGGCTGACCCGTGCGCGTACTGCCGGCATCATTGCGGCGACCGCTGAGCAGGCTCGCGATGGTCGTGATCACGAGGATCGACACTATCACCACCAGCGACAGCCAGGTCGGGATGTCCGGCGCCCACCCGATGGGCTGGCCGCTGTTGATGAAGGCGAGTCGGTTCACGTGCATGGCGTGCAGCACCAGCTTGACGCCGATGAACCCGAGCACCAGTGCCAACCCGAAGCTCAGGTAAACCAGCCGCTTGAGCAGGCCACCGATCAGGAAATAAAGTTCGACGAGCCCAAGCAGCGCGAACGCATTGGCCGTGAACACGATGTAGGGCTCATCGGTCAGCCCGTAAATCGCCGGAATCGAATCGAGCGCGAACAGGATGTCGGTCATGCCGATGGCGAGCATCACCATCATCATCGGCGTGAAGTGCCGCTTGCCATCTACGACCGTGGATATGTTCGCTCCATCGTACTGCGGGGTGAACGGCAGGATCTTCCGCGCCGCGCGCACCAGGATGTTGGGTGCGTACGCCTCGTCTTCGTCGTGTTTTTCGAAAGCCAGCTTGGCCGCCGTCAGGATCAGGAACAGGCCGAACAGGTAGAACACCCAACTGAAGTGTGCGATCGCCGCCGCGCCGATCAGGATGAAGATCGTGCGCAGGACCAGCGCGATGACGATGCCAACCAGCAACACTTTTTGCTGATACGCGCGTGGCACCGCGAAGCTTGACATGATGATCACGAACACGAACAAGTTGTCGATCGACAAGCTGTATTCGGTGATGTACCCCGCGAAGAACTCGATGCCGTGAGCGCGTCCCCAGACCGCCGTCAGGCCCAGCCCGAACAGGATCGACAACGACACGAAGAGCGCGGTCCAGGCACCGGCTTCCTTCAGGGACGGTTCGTGCGCCTTCCGGATGTGGGTAAAAAAGCTGAGTGCCAGCAACGCAACGATGCCGGCAGCGGTGGCCAGCCAGATCCAGAGTGGTACTTGCATTCGCTAAAGCTCCCGGCAAGGCGCGCCCGACGCAATCGGGTACGGTTCAAAGTATCGACGCCAGCACAAAGGTTCCCAGCATCGTGAAGGCCACCGCAAGCTTGACCGCGGTGCCGAGCAGCAGGCCGATCCAAGCCCCCACGCCTACGCGGGCAGCATGCT
>JAICHS010000210.1 GCA_025924775.1 Rhodanobacteraceae bacterium | reverse complement strand
GGCGGAGTTCGGGCTGCGGATGCCGGTCGCGGAGGCGCTGCGCCGCTACGTCGGCGGCCGCATGGCCGATTGCGTCGCGGACCTGGAGCGCCGGCTGGGCCGCAGGCTACCCGCTTCCTTCACGCCGCAACTGCGCGAACGTATCGCTGCGGCTTTCCGGTCCAGCCTGAAGCCGGTCGCGGAGGCGCGGGAAATGCTGGCGAGCCTGCGGCTGCCCTTTTGTGTCGCGTCAAGCGGCCCTCCGGACAAGATCAGGCTGAGCCTGGAAGTGACGCGACTGCTGCCATTCTTCACGCCCGACCGGATCTTCAGCGCCTACGACATCGGGTTCTGGAAGCCCGATCCGCGACTGTTCCTGCACGCCGCCCAGTCGCTCGGGGTCGCGCCGAAAAACTGCGCGGTCGTCGAAGACAGTGTCCCCGGCATCCGGGCCGGGCTCGCCGCGGGCATGCCGACTTTCTGGTTCCGCGCGCCAGCCGGTTTCACCGAACCCGTCACCGCATTGGCGCGTCTGGCGGATTTGCCCGGCATCCTTGCCCAACCGGCCGGTAGCGGCTGACCCCGCCAGCCGCGCGCCGGTCGAACCTCGCAATCATCCGGCCCACCGACAGATCGCCGCCGACCTTCGGCTAGATCGTGGGCGTGTCACCCGCGTTCGCGCCACCGGTTTCCACGGCATCCTCTTCCTCGCTTTCAACCCTCACCACGCCGGCGAGCTTCTCGTCGTCGGGCAGCCGGATCAGGGTGACGCCCTGGGTGTTGCGGCCCACCTGCGAGATTCCCGCGACACGGGTGCGCACCAGCGTGCCGTGGTCGGAGATCAGCATGAGCTCGTGGCTCTCGTCGGTGCACACGGCGGCCACCAGCGCGCCGTTGCGCCCGGAGCACTGGATGGCGATGACGCCCTGCGAGCCGCGGCCCTTGCGCGGGAAATCCGCCAACGGCGTGCGCTTGCCGTAGCCGCGTTCGGTGGCGGTCAGCACATCGCAGCCCTCGGACTCCGTGCGCTCGTCGGCCACGATCATCGACACCACCTGCGCGCCATCGGCCAGGCGCATGCCGCGCACGCCGTGCGCGGTGCGGCCCATCGGGCGCACGTCGCCACCGGCAAAGCGCGCGGCCTTGCCGTTGGATGCAAACAGCAGCACATCGCAGTTGCCGTCGGTCAGCTCGGCCTCGACCAGTCCATCGCCATCGTCCAGCCCGATCGCAAGCTTGCCCTTTTGCAGCTGGAATTCGAATTCCTTCAGCGGCGTCTTCTTGACCGTGCCGTTGCGGGTGGCGAAGAACACGAAGCGGTCATCGGTGTACTCGCGCACCGGCAGCACCGCCTGCACCTTCTCGCCTGCCTCCAGCGGCAGCAGGTTGACGATCGGCTTGCCGCGCGCGCCGGGGCCCGCCTCGGGAATGCGGTAAACGGCCAGCCAATACACGCGACCATTGCTGGTGAAGGTGAGCAGCGTGTCGTGCGTATTCACGATCCACAACTTCTCGACAAAATCCTCGTCCTTCATGCTGGTGGCCGAACGGCCCTTGCCGCCGCGCTTCTGCGCGCGGTAGGTATCCAGCGTCTGGCGCTTCACGTAGCCGGTGTGCGACAGCGTGACGGCCACGTCTTCCTGCGCGATCAGGTCCAACGTTTCCAGGTCCTCCTGGGTGTGCAGGATCTGCGTGCGGCGCGCATCGCCATACAGGTCCTTCATCTCGACCAGCTCGCCACGGATCACCGCCATCAGTTTGTCGGGATCTTCCAGGATCGCGATCAGCCCGCGGATGGCTTCCAGCAACTCCTTGTATTCGTCGGTCAGCTTGTCCTGCTCCAACCCGGTCAGCCGGTGCAGCCGCATTTCCAGGATTTCCTTGGCCTGGACTTCGGAAAGCTGGTAGCCGTCGTCCTTCAACCCGGCGCGCGGGTCGAGGTTCTCCGGGCGCGACGCGCCGGCGCCCGTCGCGGACAGCAGCGCGCGCACCATGCCCGGCTCCCACTTGCGCGCCAGCATGCGCTCACGCGCAACCTGCGGCGACTCCGAGGTCTTGATCAACTCGATCATCGCGTCGATGTTGGCCAGCGCGACGGTCAGGCCTTCCAGCACGTGGGCGCGGGCGCGCGCCTTGCGCAAATCGAAAATGGTGCGCCGGGTGACGACTTCGCGCCGATGGCGGACGAAGTGCTCGAGGATTTCCTTGAGGTTCAACAGGCGCGGCTGGCCATCGACCAGCGCCACCATGTTGATGCCGAACGTCACCTGCAACTGGGTCTGCTGGAACAGGTTGTTGAGCACCACGTCGGCCACCGCATCGCGGCGAACCTCGATGACCACGCGCATACCATCCTTGTCCGATTCGTCGCGCAAGGCGCTGATGCCTTCGACCTTCTTTTCCTTCACCAGCTCGGCAATCTTCTCGATCAGCCGCGCCTTGTTGACCTGGTACGGAAGTTCGGTCGCAATGATGGCTTCGTGGCCATGCTCGTTGGTTTCGATCTCGGTCCTGGCGCGCACCAGCAGGCGGCCACGCCCAGTGCGGTAGGCCTGCACGATGCCGGCCGCCCCGTTGATGATGCCGGCGGTCGGGAAATCCGGCCCCGGCACGTACTGCATCAACTCGTCGATGCTGGCGGCCGGATCGTCGATCAGCGCAATCGTGGCGTCGATCACCTCGCTCATGTTGTGCGGCGGCACGTTGGTCGCCATGCCAACCGCGATGCCGGCGGAGCCATTGATCAGCAGGTTGGGCACGCGCGTCGGCAGGACCAGCGGTTCGTGCTCGCTCTCGTCGTAGTTGGGGCCGAAATCGACGGTCTCCTTGTCGATGTCGGCCAGCAGCTCGTGCGTGAGGCGCGCCATGCGCACCTCGGTGTAACGCATCGCGGCGGGGCTGTCGCCATCCACCGAACCGAAGTTGCCCTGACCATCCACCAGCATGTAGCGCAGCGAAAACGGCTGCGCCATGCGCACGATCGCGTCGTACACCGAGGAATCGCCGTGCGGGTGGTATTTGCCGATCACGTCACCGACCACGCGCGCGGACTTCTTGTACGACTTGTTCCAGGCGTTGCCCAGTTCGTTCATCGCGAACAACACGCGGCGATGCACCGGCTTCAAGCCGTCACGAACGTCCGGCAGGGCGCGACCCACGATCACGCTCATCGCGTAATCCAGGTAACTCTGGCGCATTTCGTCTTCGATGTTGACGCGAATCACTTCACTGGCCGGCTCCGCCATGCGCTGGTTTCCCTTGTCTGGTGAACGAAAAAAGCGCGAGCTCCGAACGCCACTCGCGCTACGAAATCAACCTTGGAATTCTACCACAACCGCCCGCGCGGACGCCTGAAAAAAGCCAATGGAGACGCCAACTTACGGCCGATGTTTAGGCGGCTTGGCGGACGCCTTCGCGGAAGCCCCCCGCGACCCGGAAAAGACCCAGTGACGGGCGCCCAAAAAGTTGGCGGCCGAGCCCGGAACCGACCCGATCGCCACCCCCACCGACGGCCACGCGCGCACGAATTCCGAGTAGTGCACCGCCAGCGCATAGGCCGTGTAGTTGATGGCAAAGCCCGCGCACATCGCCACGATGTAGCGCGACCATTCGCCGAACAGGCCGTAGTCGCCGCGCAGATGGAAGGTGAAGCGGCGATTGAAGATCCACGTCGCGGTCGCCGCGCACACGAACGAAAACAAGCGGCCGACGTAGGGGTCGGCGCTGAGCTTGCTGACCAGCAACTGCACGATGCCGGCATCGACGATGAATCCGATGAATCCGCCGACACCAAACCACGCCAGCTGCCTGGGCAGGTGCCACACGTCAGTGGGCGTCCGGCTTGCCGAACACGGCGCGCAGCGCGGCGGCGTCCGGCTGCGTGATCACGCCGCGCTCGGTCACCAGTGCGTCGATGAGCCCGTGCGGGGTCACGTCGAACACCGGGTTCCAGGCCTGCGCACCCTCGACCACCGTGCGTTGTCCGCCGTATGCGAGCAACTCCGCAGGGTCGCGCAATTCGATCTCGATGGCGCTGCCGGAGGGCGTCGCCAGGTCAACCGTCGTCGCAGGCGCCACCACCATGAACTTCACCCCGTGATACTTCGCCGTGATCGCGAGTTGGTAGGTGCCGATCTTGTTGGCGGTATCGCCATTGGCTGCGATGCGGTCGGCGCCCACGACAACCCACTGCACCTTGCCCGTTTGCATCAAATGCGCTGCCGCCGAGTCGGCGATCAGCGTCGCCGGAATATTGTCGCGCTTGAGTTCCCACATCGTCAGGCGCGCGCCCTGCAGCCACGGCCGCGTTTCATCGGCGTACACGCGCACGATGTTGCCGGACGCGTAACCTGCCCGGATCACGCCCAGCGCGGTGCCGTAACCCGAGGTCGCAAGCGAGCCGGTATTGCAATGCGTCAACACCCCGCTGCCGGGCTGGATCAAGGCTGCGCCCATCGCACCCATCGCGCGGTTGGCCGCCAGGTCCTCGTCCTGGATGGCCTGTGCCTCACGCGCCAGCGCAGCGGCACCCGCGCCGGCATGTGCACGCATTCGCCCGAGCGCCCACGCCAGGTTCACCGCGGTCGGCCGCGCCGCCTTGAGGGTCGCCAAGGCAACGCCAAGGTCATCGCCGTGCTGAGCCGCCAGCACCATGCCCCACGCGGCGGCAATGCCGATCGCCGGCGCGCCGCGCACGACCAGGTCACGGATGGCCTGTGCAACTTCAGCGGCGC
>JAICHS010000209.1 GCA_025924775.1 Rhodanobacteraceae bacterium | reverse complement strand
TACTGGCCGGCCGTGCGCCGGAAGGTTCAAGCATCGAAATCCGCGGCTGGGTGCGCACGCGCCGCGATTCCAAGGCCGGCCTGTCATTCGTCAACGTGTCCGACGGCTCGTGCTTCGCGCCATTGCAGGTGGTCGCCCCAGCGACACTGCCCAACTACACGAACGAGGTGCAGAAACTGTCGGCGGGCTGCGCGGTCATCGCGCGCGGCAAGCTCGTGGCCTCGCAGGGCAAGGGCCAGGCGTTCGAACTGCAGGCTGACGCCATCGAAGTGGTCGGCTGGGTCGACGACCCGGAAACCTACCCCATCCAGCCCAAGCAGCATTCGCCCGAATTCCTGCGCGAAGTCGCGCACCTGCGCCCGCGCACCAACCTGTTCGGTGCGATTTCGCGGGTGCGCCACACCATGATGACGGCGCTGCACCGGCACCTGACCGCGGAAGGCTTCTTCTGGGTCAACACGCCGCTGATCACCGCGTCCGACGCCGAGGGCGCGGGCGACATGTTCCGCGTCTCCACGCTGGACCTTGCCAACCTGCCGCGCGATGCCGCGGGCAAGATCGACTTCGGCAAGGATTTCTTTGGCCGCGAGACGTTCCTCACCGTGTCCGGGCAGTTGAACGTCGAGGCGTACTGCCTCGCGCTCAGCAAGGTCTACACCTTCGGCCCCACCTTCCGCGCCGAGAACTCCAACACGCCGCGGCACTTGGCCGAGTTCTGGATGTGCGAGCCCGAGATCGCCTTCGCCGACCTTGCCGCCGACGCCGATTGCGCCGAAGCCTTCCTGAAAGCCATCTTCAAGGCGGTGCTGGAGGAGCGCAGCGATGACATGGCGTTCTTCGCCGAACGCGTGCAGAAGGACGCCATCACGCGACTGGAGAAATTCATCGCGGCGCCGTTCGCGCGCATCGACTACACCGACGCGATCACGGCCCTCCAGAAATCGGGAAAGAAATTCGAATACCCGGTGGAATGGGGCGTGGACCTGCAGACCGAGCACGAGCGCTGGCTGGCCGAAACCCACGTCGGCCGCCCGGTGGTGGTGATGAACTACCCCGAGAAGATCAAGGCCTTCTACATGCGCATGAACGACGACGGCAAAACCGTCGCCGCGATGGACGTGCTGGCGCCCGGTATCGGCGAAATCATCGGTGGCAGCCAGCGCGAGGAACGCCTGGACGTGCTGGACCGGCGCATGGCCCAGTTTGGCCTCAATCCCGCGCACTACCAGTGGTATCGCGACCTGCGCCGTTACGGCACCGTGCCGCACGCAGGCTTCGGACTGGGCTTCGAACGCCTGCTGGTGTACGTGTGCGGGCTGTCCAACATCCGCGATGCGATCCCCTACCCGCGCACGCCGGGCCACGCCGAGTTCTGACACGCCGGGAAACTTGCCGGCGTGCGCCGTGTCGAAGCGTACGGACCACGACTTCCGGCCCGTAGCGCGCCGCGCCGCAGCCTGTACACTGCATGCAGCACCCCATGCACCGTGCCGCTGGACGCGCTCCCCGCGGCTCCCGTCATTCCCGCTCGACCTTCAGCGCCCGTGCCCCGTTTTCTTCGTCCCGCCATCTTCGCCGCCACCGTCCTCCTGCTGGGCGGCTGCAGCCACGCCACCAAGCTGCCGCTGATCAGCAGCCTCAACCTCGACGCCACCCCGCCGCCATCGCGCGCCGCCGCACTCGAGCTACTCGACAAGGCGACGCCGTGTTGCCATGCGTGGGGCGACCTGCCCTTCCACGACGCGCTGCCGGACGAGCCACGCGCCTTCACGCTCGACAAGTTCAGCCCGGTGGCCGACCTCGACGGAGGCCGCACCCATTTCCTGACCTTCGTGCTGCCCAAGTACAAGAAGCCCTACCGCGTGGTGTTCCAGGCCCAACCGAGCGCACGCCACCTGGGCAACAGTTTCCTGCTGGCCCCGACCGTCACGCTGCTGAATGCCGACTACCAGCCGCTGTCCAGCGCCGACGTGTCGCTGTGCGTGTACATCAATTGGCGCCCCAGCATGTCGGGTGGCTTCGGCGCGGTCACGGTCGACAACCCGAATGCGCAGTACCTGGTCGTCACCACCTCCAAAGAGCAGCTGGCGGCAACCACCTACTGGGCGCAATCGCCGACCAGTTTCAGCAACATCAACGTGCCGGATGCCTCGGCGCTGGCCGCGATCAAGTCCTCGGCCCCCGTCTCCAAGGGCGCCTTCAAGGTGCCGCACGGTTCCGAAGGCACGCTGTATCTTGGCAAGATGACGCCCGCCTATGCGTCCGCCGTGGCCAACGGCCTGTGCGGCAAACCCTCGGCGGGTCCGGGCTTGTTGCCGCAATTGAAGCACACCCTGCATTTTCGCTAGACCCGAACCGCCGCCCCCAGGAGGCATCGCATGGATCTCGACCTGACCGGCCGCCACGCATTGGTCTGTGGCGCTTCGCAAGGCATCGGTCGCGCCTGCGCGATCGAGCTGGCACAACTGGGTGCCAACGTCACCGCGCTGGCCCGCCGCGCCGACGTGCTGCAGCAACTGGTGGAGGCGCTGCCGCGCACGCACGCTGCGCAAACACACGCATTCCTTGTCGCCGACTCCGGTGATACCGACGGCCTGCGCGCGGTCGTGCAGCGACTCGTGGACGCGCGGCCCGTGCACATCCTGGTCAACAATTCCGGCGGCCCGCCCCCGGGTCCGGCGCACGGCGCGCAAGTCGAGGCGTTCCTGGACGCGTACCGCAAGCACCTGGTCGCCAACCACGTGCGCGCGGAAATCGTGATACCCGGCATGCAGGCGGCGGGCTACGGCCGCATCGTCAACATCATCTCGACATCGGTGAAGGAACCCCTCGCCGGGCTTGGCGTGTCCAACACCACGCGCTGGGCGGTGGCCAGCTGGGCCAAGACGCTGGCCGGTGAACTGGCACCGTTCGGCATCACGGTGAACAACGTACTGCCAGGCTCGACCAACACCCCGCGCATCCAGCAGATCGTCACCACGCGCGCGCAGAAGTCGGGCGTCGAGATCGACGCCATGCAGCGCGAAATGGAATCCGAAATCCCGATCCGCCGCTTCGCCGATCCGTCGGAAATCGCCGCTGCGGTCGCATTCCTGTGCTCGCCGGCGGCCGGTTACATCACCGGCATCAACGTGCCGGTGGACGGCGGGCGCACGCACTCGCTGTAGGAAGCCCCTCGCGAGTAGCCCTTCATCCTTTCCCATTTCTACGTCGCCTACACCAAGGATGGCGTGCGCGACCTGGCCCAGTGTGCTGGCCGCGGCCCACGCAGCCGCACAACCCCAGGCGTTGCACGGCGTGGCTGCGCTAAGCTTGCGCCATGCAAGCGATCACCCTCGCCAACCTGATCGACGGAAAGCTGGCGACGCCTTCCGGCAACGCGTACCTGGACGTGTACGAACCGGCCACCGGCAAGGTGTACGCGCGATGTCCGGATTCCGACGCGGGTGATGTCGCGGTGGCGGTCGCCGCGGCCACGCGCGCCGCACCCGCCTGGGCAGCCCTGCCCGCGGCCGAACGCGCGCGCCACCTGCACCGCCTCGCGGACGCGATCGATGCGCGCCTGGACGAACTCGCGCGCGAGGAATCACGCGACAACGGCAAGCCGGTGACACTGGCGCGCCGCGTGGACATTCCACGCGCGGTCGCCAACCTGCGGTTTTTCGCCGAGGCCATCACCCAGTGGCCGGGCGAGTCGCACGTCGATGCCCGCGCGATCAACCTGACGCTGCGCCAGCCGCTCGGCGTGGTCGGCTGCATTTCACCGTGGAACCTGCCGCTGTACCTGTTCACCTGGAAGATCGCGCCGGCGCTCGCCGCCGGCAACGCCATCGTCGCGAAACCATCCGAAATCACGCCGTTCACCGCGTTCCGCCTCGCCGAACTGACGGTCGAATGCGGCTTGCCCGCGGGTGTGCTGAACATCGTCCACGGCCTCGGCCCCAAGGTCGGCCAGGCGATCGTCGAACACCCCGGCGTCAAGGCCGTGTCGTTCACCGGCTCCACCCGCACCGGCGCGAGCATCGCGGCCGAAGCCGCGCAAACCTTCAAGAAGGTGTCGCTGGAAATGGGCGGCAAAAACCCGGCCATCGTGTTTGCCGACGCCGATTTGTCCGACGCCAACCTCGACACCATCGTGCGCTCGGGGTTTTCCAATCAGGGCGAGATCTGCCTGTGCGGATCACGGCTGCTCGTCGAGCGTTCGATCTACGCCGACTTCAAGCAACGCTACCTTGCCAAGGTGAAAGCGTTGCGCGTGGGCGATCCCGAAGACGCAGCCAGCGACCTCGGTGCGCTGGTTTCCAAACCCCACTTCGACAAGGTGACAGCGTGCATCCAACGCGCGCGAGACGAAGGCGGCGACGTGCTCACCGGCGGCGGCGCGGTGACGGTTGGTGGGCGCTGCGCCGAGGGTTGGTTCGTCCAACCCACCGTAATCGAAGGCCTCGCGCAGGACACCGCCACCAACCGCGAGGAAATCTTCGGACCGGTGGTGACGCTGCTGCCGTTCGACAATGAAGAGCAAGCCATCGCGATCGCCAACGGCACCGACTATGGCCTGGCGGCGTCGGTGTGGACGCGCGATCTGGCGCGCGCGAACCGCGTCACCGCGGCCATCGAATTCGGCATCGTGTGGGTGAATTGCTGGATGCTGCGCGACCTGCGCACGCCGTTCGGCGGCGTCAAGCATTCCGGCGTCGGCCGCGAAGGTGGTGTCGACGCGCTGAAGTTTT